>CAMJKP010000004.1 GCA_946406435.1 uncultured Prevotellaceae bacterium
TTATTACACTTATTTCCGAGTGCAAAGGTATGAAGTTTTTCCCTTTTGTGCAAGAATTTTTGTTTCATAAAGTTTGTGAATTATACCATGCAACACTTTTTACAAGCGTGCAATAAAACAAAACCGCATTGCGATATGGTGCATTTTATGTTGCATATCTGCAAAATGTGCCCGCACACAGTATTTAAATGGAGGTCTCCCATGTTGAAATCTATTGTATTACTGTTAGGGGACACAAAGACAAAAAAATAAAAAACTTCAGAAAATTGGTGTGTTTCAATAGAAATAATATGATTTCGATGACAGGTTTTAGCTTGGTGGGCTTCAGCGAAGAACTTGCATAGCTTGGTGAGCTTTGCGAACAGTTCAATACTGCGAGGGCTGAAAAGCCCGACACCTAATAGGGCAGTCCGTAAGGGCTGTTATTCGGTAGATGCATGATTAAAGGAGCGCTGTAAGTGCGACACCTAAAGACTAAGACTTCAGGTATCGGTCCTACAGACCTCATCCCTCTAATATCGGCATATATAACAGCCCTAACGGACTGTCCTTTTAGGTGTCGCTCCTTCAGAGCTCTTTCGACCACATGATAACCAACAACATACAAATGAAGAAATCCGCCGAACTCACGTTAAGACATTAAGTGGATATTGTTTTTGTTTGTTACGGATTTTATCGACTTCGCCTCCTTTATATATAAGAGCCACAGCATAATGCGAATTAAGAGCTAAAAATGCTCGACAATACAGAGTAATCCAACAAAAAACAGGACATGACAAGCTATGACAAAAAAGTATCAGGATTTCCCTAATAACATGCAAATAACGCAAAGGACAGAACAAGAAAAAGAAGTTGAAAACTCGCATTGATTTGCAAAAGACAATATCCAGATTGGTCAAAAGGACAAGAAATGTATCAATGGCAAAGAAGAAAGTAACTGCAGATTTTCACAACATCCAAATCTTTATGGTAGAAATTTCCACTGGATATTTCCGTTTTTCGGACTAAAAAACAATATTCTTCAAATTATTGAAAATTCCCCTAAAAATATTTGGAATTATTACAAACATTTTGTATCTTTGTAACCGTATTCATCCTTCCTAAACAATAAAACACGTGAGCTATGGAAAAGAGTTATAACAAAATCCTTTTGACTGTATTGGCAGTTTTGTTGCCAATGATTAGTTATGCACATGATGTTGAGATTGGGGAGATATTCTACAATCTTAACGATAACAACAAAGAAGCTACGGTAACATACAAGGGATGCAACCCAGACAACGAGGATTACACAAGATTCGTTGTAATACCTTCAAGCATAACCCACAATGGCTCTAAGTATAGCGTAACCGGTATTGGAGATTGCGCTTTTTACAACTGCGTTAGGCTCAGAGCTGTTGCCATTCCAAACTCTGTGAAATCAATCGGTGATAAAGCATTTGCAAAGTGCAACGGACTCACTTCATTCACAATCCCAGAGTCCGTGACTTCTATTGGCAATAAGGCTTTCTACCTTTGCACAGACATCAACACAATCAACATACCAAACTCCGTACAGAAAATCGGCAGTCATGCTTTCTTCGGATGCTCAAGCCTTACAGAGATTACTATCCCATACTCTGTTACATGTATCGGCGATAGTACATTCTCTTATTGTTCAAAACTCTCATCTGTCAAGATACCACACTCCGTGACCACTATTGGTCGTGGCGCCTTCCGTAGTTGTACGGGCTTGACAACCATTAAGTTCCCAAACTCACTTAAACATATAGGCGAGGGAGCTTTTGCAAAATGCTCTAACCTTACCTCTATTATTATACCAAACTCTGTAAAGAGTATTGGAGAAAAGGCTTTTGCAAGTTGCTTCGGCTTTAACTCTGTGACAATCCCAAGATCGGTAACAAGTATCGGCAATAAGGTCTTTGCAGACTGCAGAAATCTCAGGACTGTGACCAATCTCTCAAAGACTCCTCAGAAAATTCACGTCAACACTTTTGCAAAATACTGCACTCTACGCGTGGCAAAAGGCTGTAAGTCAGCTTACGAGAATGCAGAATACTGGAGAGACTTCATGATTGTCGAAGATGATGTGATGTAATTTCGTTTTATTTCGTTTATGATAACAAAAGGTGCTTACAAGAATTTGTAAGTGCCTTTTTTGCGAATCCAGCGACAAATACTCGTACTCTAACCAGAATTCGTCGAACTCACGTTATTTAAGTCTGTTTTCCCAATCATCCTTCAATTTGTCAACATCTTCGGCAGGAATATACTTTTTTAAGGCCTCTAAGAACGGATTAAAGCCAAAACATTCATTTAGGACTTTGCCTTCAGAATCAATAATGACAAAGGCCGGGAATCCAGGAACATCATATTTCTTCAGAATATCACGGGCATACTTAAAATCGTTCCAATCATGCCAACTCACCTCTCCCAACGGTTTCTTTTTCCACTCCGGAAGTCGGTCAGCTGAGATAGTTATCATTTCAAACTTATCCTTATATTGCTTATAGAACTTTTCAAGCGTTGGTTTTGCCATCTGACACGGACCACAGCCTAAAGAACTGAATTCCAGAATAGTATATTTTCCTTTTCCCAAGAACTCATTCAGGTGATGAGGGTTGTTATCATAGTCGTACAATTCAAAATCAGCCATCATATCACCTTCTTCTACAACATCCACTTTTGGGGCAGTCTTAGGCTTTGTTTTGCTTCTGTACTCCATATCATTTTTGTACTTGATTTCACGAGCCTTTTCCATCTCTGCGACATCAACCGATGGCTGTGCATCAAGATTGCTTATGTCGTACACCCAGATGTGAGGCTGTTTTGGATTACGGGATCTGTTGTCGTCAGAGAACAGATATAGTCTCTTTCCATCCTCAGACGACATGATACGCTGACCGTAATGGTCAAGATAAAGAATCTTCTTCTTATTACCATCCCAATCATATAGTTCAACAGAATTTCCATAAATAAAGAGCGAATACTCCTCAAGTGGTAATTTCCCATATATATGTCCTTCTGGATCAGAGTCAACGAGAAGCACATATATGTTATCTTTATTAGTGGCGATTCGCAATTCCTCTGTATTACGTGACAATGTTCGAGGATTAGTACCATACTCTACTGTATAATTAGAGTATTCTTTGTATAAATCCTTTACCACATTGATATTGTTGTCTTTATCGATGCTAAATATAAATGAATATCTGTTTTTATCAGCTCTGTAAATAAATCGTCCTTTACCATTGCCATAGAGATCACTATAATTCGTGTAAACTATACTTTTAACAATATCAGGTACGTCAATACCATCTTCTGGCCAATAATTCAAAGGGATTATCTCCTGTTTTTTGTAATCTATGATAGATAGGATATGCCTTGCATCATATTTTGGCGTTCCTGCTATCAAAATCTTATTATCAGGCAAAGACACAAAGCAATTTGAATGGCTATAGAAACCTTTCAATTGAGACAAATCATATCTTTTCCACAATAATGGATTAGCCATATCTGCATGATTCTTCGAATTGGGAAAGACTATCATTTCTTTCAATTCGACACCAACTCCGTCTGTTTCACTCAAAGCGAGTATGGAGTTGTCTTGTCCTTTCGCAAACCTTACAATAGCATTTAAGCACAGTCCGTTCTCGCCCCTCTTTGACAAAAGTTCTTGTTTTCTAAGTTCCGTATCCGTCAATTCCGTGCAATAGTAATTGTCGAAGTCAAAAGCAATTATTTTATTTCCGACCTGAAACCTTGTTTGGATTCCCACATCAGAAACATTATATTTCAGCTCTTTTCCCATCAGTTTCACACCACGCACATTCTTGTCTTTGCTATCAGCCAATGATGACAAAGACATTAAGAACAAGCCCAATAATGCAACAATACCAAAAGCTCTTTTCTCCATTTCTAAATTTTACGTTTAATTTTAACGCCTACTCTTAGTTAGAATTATGATTCCTTTTGAATTTTGTGCAAATATAGCAATAAAATTGCATACTCAGCAAATCTATTCATCATTTTGATAATCACCCTCCTTGTTTTTAACACCCATTAACAGCAAACAGACAAGCACAAGGAACATTCAGCAAACCGACGTACTCGTATCAAGGTATAGCGTTCAGTCGCTATAAAGCCTACGATCCTCCCTTTTTCCTCCCTTGATAATACCATTATAATACCATAATATTACCATAATAATACCATAATAATACCATAATAATACCATTAACTATGGTATCTTAATGGTATTTTAATGGTATTTATATGGTATTTACATAGGAGCTATAACGGAAGAAAGACGAAGAAACATGTTTTATGGTTCACTTGTGAAAGTTGAAATGATAATGCGTTTCCATGTTATCTTCGTAAGGACAATAAAAAAAGCAGTTACGAAAATCGTAACTGCTTGATTCTTAATGTAGCGGGACCGGGCTACGATCCCGGGACCTCCGGATTATGAATCCGACGCTCTAACCAACTGAGCTATCCCGCCAACACTCAATTTCGGTTATCACATTGCTGCTCTAACTGAATTGCGGGTGCAAAGGTAAGCATTATT
This sequence comes from uncultured Prevotellaceae bacterium, assembly GCA_946406435.1. Classification (GTDB taxonomy): domain Bacteria; phylum Bacteroidota; class Bacteroidia; order Bacteroidales; family Bacteroidaceae; genus Prevotella. The sequence continues at coordinate 4,571 of CAMJKP010000004.1, forward strand.
TTTGAATTCTGCAAATTTTTCTCTGTTTTTTTTCTGCTACAACCGCATTTAGCGCAAGTTTGAAGAATTATGTATACCAATGAAGGCAGTAAATAGTCTGAACGCAGAGACGCGAAGACGCTGAGATTATATGAACACAGAAAACACGAAAGAAACAGAATTTTCATCTGGCAACAAGCTGCAGAAACCACTGCGCGGAGCTACACGAATTACCCATTAATTCCCACGAATTAATCATTAATATTTTAGAGAATAATTCAGGATACAGAAAGAACGAAACTTTTTCGTTAGTTTCGTGAGTTTCGTGTTCAGGAAAAACAAACCACAGATATTCGGGATTTTAGGGATATCAATCACGAGCGCAAGCGAATAATCTCTTCAATCTCTAAAATCTGAGTTCAAAAATAAGGGAAACGGATTTATCCGATTTATCTGAGGCTGGCGCAGCAAGAGCGTGATTAACGAAAATCAGATACAACAGATACATCCGTTTCTTTTCCCCAAAAAACTTGGCGTCTTTGCGACTTTGCGTTCTGAAAGAAAACATTTGGGACGATATTCGGCATTACACGTATAAGCATAAAAGAAAGATTGGAAGTTTGCCATAAAATGCCCAACTTCCAATCTTCGATTATTTCAAAAAGAATATATACAAATCAATCACCAAAATGATCACAACTAAAATCAGCGCCCAGTACATCCAGCGGATGCGTTTCACCCTCTTTGGACGTTCAAGGTGAGGAACATAGGTTTCATCGCTATCATCGTTGTGATGATGGTGATGGTGATGGTGGTGATGCCCTAAAGGCATTGTACCCTGAACTGAATTTAAATCTTTAGAATCGGTCATCGTTAACAAATAATAGTTTCATGGGACAAAAATACAAATATTCTATTAGAAAATATGAGTATTGTCAATTAAATATTATTAAAAAAGAAAAAAAGGTCCTATTTCTGTTCATTTTCAAGGAAAAATGAGTAACTTTGCAACCTAAAAGATACTTAAATATTTAAGATAACATTTTTATGGCAGAAACAAAAAAGATTAAGACTGCACTTGTGTCAGTCTTTCACAAGGATGGTCTTGATGAACTCCTCAAGGAATTGAACAATCAGGGCGTTAAGTTCCTCTCTACTGGTGGTACACAGAGTTTTATCGAGTCACTTGGCTATGAATGCCAGGCTGTTGAGGATCTCACCACCTATCCAAGCATTCTTGGCGGTCGCGTAAAGACCCTTCATCCAAAGGTATTCGGTGGAATCCTCGGCCGTCGTGAGAACGAGGGCGACAAGGAGCAGATGGCAAAGTATGAGATTCCCGAGATTGATCTCGTAATCGTTGACCTCTATCCATTCGAGCAGACAGTAGCAAGCGGTGCTTCTCAGGCTGACATCATCGAGAAGATCGACATCGGCGGTATCTCTCTTATCCGTGCTGGTGCAAAGAACTTCAATGACGTGGTTATCATCCCTTCAAAGGCTGAATATCCAATCCTTCTCGACATCGTGAAGAAACAGGGTGCAGCTACCACACTTGACCAGCGTCGTGACTTCGCTACACGTGCATTCGGCGTTTCAAGCCACTACGATACAGCTATCAACGCTTGGTTTGAGAGCACAAAGTAAAACTCAATTTACTATTTGACGATTTACTATTTACTATTGATTTACTATTTGGATGATGTACTATTTCCAGTCTATCCATAAGCTAATGAAATAGTAAATAAAATTAAGAGATAGTACATAAATCGTAAATAGTAAATAGTTAAATAGTAAAACTCAATATCTGAAATATAATTAAAAATGGGATTTTTCTCTTTTGTACAGGAAATTGCTATGGACCTTGGCACCGCCAACACCATCATCATCAGCAATGACAAGATTGTGGTTGACGAGCCATCCGTAGTTGCACTTGACCGTCGTACCAACGAGATGATTGCCGTGGGCGACCGTGCCAAGAGCATGTACGAGAAGACACACGACAATATACGTACAATCCGTCCGCTGAAGGATGGTGTGATCGCAGACTTCACAGCCTGCGAGCAGATGATGCGTGGTTTGATCCGCATGGTACATTCAGGACGCCATCTTTTCTCTCCTTCTCTGCGCATGGTCATCGGCGTTCCTTCAGGCTCTACCGAGGTTGAGCTTCGTGCTGTCCGCGACTCTGCAGAGCACGCCAACGGTCGTGATGTATATCTGATTTTCGAGCCTATGGCTGCAGCTATCGGTATTGGTGTTGACGTAGAGGCTCCAGAGGGTAACATGATTGTTGATATCGGTGGTGGTTCTACCGAGATTGCTGTCATCTCCCTCGGTGGTATCGTAAGTAACAACTCTATCCGTGTGGCTGGTGACGAGCTTACCTCTGACATTCAGGAGTATATGGCACGTCAGCACAACGTGAAGGTTTCCGAGCGTATGGCTGAGCGTATCAAGATTCACGTGGGTTCTGCCCTTACCGATCTTGGCGACGAGGCTCCAGAGGATTATATCGTGCACGGTCCTAACCGTATCACAGCTCTGCCTATGGAGGTACCTGTATGCTATCAGGAGATAGCTCATTGTATCGACAAGACCGTGGCAAAGATTGAGAATGCTGTTCTCTCAGCTCTCGAGAATACCCCACCTGAGCTTTATGCTGATATCGTAAAGAACGGTATCTACCTCAGTGGTGGTGGTGCTCTTCTCCGTGGTCTGGATACCCGTCTGCATAACAAGATCGGTATTCCTTTCCATATCGCAGAGGATCCATTGCATAGCGTAGCAAAGGGTGCTGGTATAGCGCTCAAGAACATTGACCGCTTCTCATTCCTCATGAGATAAGGTTGATGCAGACACATACAAACGCAAAGACGCAAAGCCGCAAAGAATAAATCTTACCATTAGAGATACTGATTGACTTTGCGTCTCTGTGTCTTTGCGTTTTGATTATACTTTCTAACAAAAACTACAAGGCTTTGAACAACCTATTTGACTTCATTCTTCGATACATCAGTTGGTTTGTATTCCTTATTTGCGAGACAATCAGCTTGGTGCTACTCTTCACCTACAACAACTATCAGGGTAGCATCTGGATGTCGTCTGCAAATGCGGTTTCAGGCAAAGTGTATGAGATGAATGCCGGAGTAGAGCAATACTTCTCTCTTACTGATATCAATGAGCAACTTAGCAAGCGTAATCTGTACCTTGAACAGAGGGTGCAGGATTTGAGCTCACAGATAGCAGCAAAGACCGGTGACTCAGCACTTATGAAGCTTGAGAACTACCAACTGATGAAGAAATTCAATCTCATCCCAGCAAAGGTTGTATCAAACTCCATTGACAAGCGCGACAATCTCATCACCATTGACAAGGGTGAGGTTGACGGTGTGCGTAAGGATATGGGCGTAGCGTGTGGCTATGGAGTTGTAGGCATAGTATTCATGACTGGTCGCCACTACTCTGTGGTAATGCCTATTCTGAATTCAAACTCAAGCATCAGCTGTACGATTAACAAGCGAGGATATTTCGGTTATCTTCACTGGACAGGCGGCAACAGCCGTATAGCCTTTATGGACGAGGTTCCACGTCACGCTCATTTCAACCTTTACGACAAGGTTGTTACGAGTGGCTATTCATCTGTTTTCCCTCCAGGAATCGAGATTGGCAAGATCATACACGTTTATAATTCCTCCGACGGCCTGTCATACAGATGTATGGTGGAGTTATCTACCAACTTTGCCAAACTACGTGATGTCAGCGTGATTGACGATGCACAGATGAAGGAGAGGATTGACATTCTCCGTGCTGCCCAAGATTCATTGGAAAAGAAATAAGCAAATATGAACATAGATTTTATTCATCGTATCGGCCTGATGGTTTTCTTCATCTTGGTGCAGGTACTCATTCTGAATCATATCCATCTGTTTAACGTGGCCACTCCGTTGGTTTACGTTTACTTCATATTGCTTTTCCCTCGCAATCAGCAGCGTTGGGTGTCAGTTCTTTGGGCTTTCTTCTTAGGACTTATCCTTGACTCTTTCAGCAACACCCCAGGAGAAACGGCTTTTGCCCTCACCCTTATTGCTTTTCTACAGCCTTACTTCGTCGGACTATACCTTGAGAGGGATAACTCCGACAACACCTCTCCGAGCATGGCAAAGATGGGCTTTGTGAAATATTCCACATACGTCTTACTGCTCACGTTCATTTTCTGCTTCACATTATTCACCTTGGAGGCTTTCTCCTTCTTCAACTGGATTCAATGGATATTGTGTATCCTTGGAAGCTGGGGCGTAACCTCTTTCATTATCATCGCGATAGACTCAGTAAGGAAATAGGATGAAGCACGATCTGGATTATAGAAAATACGTCATAGGCGGTATAGCTGTGGTTATTGTCATTGTCTATACCGTACGACTGTTCGTTCTCCAGATTATGAGTGATGACTACCGTAAGTCAGCCGACTCCAACGCATTCCTGAAGAAAATAGAATACCCGTCTCGTGGTGTTATCTCCGACCGCAACGGCGAACTGCTTGTATATAACCAGCCAGCTTATGACATCATGGTCGTGATGAATGAGGCAAAGGATCGTCTTGACACTCTTGAGTTCTGTCAGGCTCTCGGTATCTCGAAGGCATACTTCATAAAGAGGATGAACGACATTAAGGACCGAAACAAGAATCCCGGTTACTCGCGTTTCACCCAGCAGTTGTTCATGGCACAGCTATCCAATCAGGACTTTAGCGTGTTCCGCGAAAAGCTTTTCCGTTTCCCTGGCTTCTATATTCAGCAACGTAGCATTAGACAATACCAATATCCTTACGCAGCCCATGTTCTTGGCGATGTTGCTGAGGTTTCAGAATCGGACATAGAGAATGACGACTACTATCAGGCAGGCGATTTTATCGGAAAACTCGGTATTGAACGCTATTACGAGAAACAGCTTCGTGGCGAAAAGGGTGTTCAGATTCTCCTTCGTGATGCCCACGGAAGAATCAAGGGCAAATACCAAAACGGTATGTACGACAGCCGACCTGTGGCGGGCAAAGACCTGACACTTAGTCTTGACATAAAGCTTCAGGCTCTTGGTGAACGTCTTCTTGAAGGAAAAATCGGTAGTATAGTAGCGATAGAACCTGCTACGGGAGAAGTTCTCTGTATGGTTTCCTCTCCTACCTACGACCCACGACTCATGGTGGGCAGACAACGAGGAAAGAACCACAAAATACTTGCAGCCAACGTGTGGAAGCCGCTTCTCAACCGCAGTATAATGGGACAGTACCCTCCGGGCTCTACGTTCAAGACCTCTCAGGCACTCACCTATATGACTGAGGGCATAATATCCCCGGGAACTGCATTCTCCTGTGCCCACGGATTCTCTTTCAAGGGACTTCACGTAGGCTGCCACGGACACGGTTCCCCTCTGGCTATCGTCGATGCCCTTTCCACATCATGTAATGCATATTTCTGTTGGGGACTCTATTACATGATAGGTAACAGGAAGAAATACCGCTCTGCCCACGATGCCATGAACGTATGGCGCGACTATATGGTGTCTATGGGCTTCGGATATAAGCTCGGTATCGACCTTCCGGGCGAGAAACGAGGACTTATCCCTAACGGCGACTATTACAACAACGCATATAAGGGCTCTTGGAACGGCCTTACGGTTATATCTATCAGTATCGGACAGGGTGAGGTAAACCTTACACCTTTGCAGATAGCCAACCTCGGCGCTACGATAGCCAACCGCGGCTATTATATCACACCTCACGTAGTGAAGAAGATAAGGGGCGAGGCTCTCGATTCTGCCTTTACCGTAAAACACTACACAAAGGCAAGCAGAAGTTCATACGACTGGGTTGTTTCGGGCATGCGATCCTCAGTAATAAAGGGAACGTGTAAGGCAGCCAACAGATCCGACTACTTGGTATGTGGTAAGACTGGTACGGCTCAGAATCGCGGTCAGGACCACTCCGTGTTCATGGGCTTTGCACCGATGGACGATCCGAAGATTGCAATAGCCGTATATGTGGAGAATGGCGGTTTCGGTGCTGACTACGGTGTTCCTATCGGCTCTCTGATGATGGAACAGTATATAAACGGCAAGCTCTCTCCTGCATCCGAAGCAACAGCATCCGTGTTCCAGCATAAGAGAATAGCATACGGAACGAGGAATAGGTAAACAGAATTTACTATTTGACGATTTACTATTTACTATCGATTTACTATTTGGATTATGTACTATTCACAACTGAATGGGAACAAATAGTAAATTAACCGAAAATAGTACATAAATCGCAAATAGTAAATAGATAAATAGTAAATATAAAAAAATTGGCACAACGTAAGACAAATCAGCAGGGTATTCTTGCATCGCTCGATTGGGTTACAATCGCAATCTATCTGGTACTCTTAGTATTCGGATGGATTAGCGTGTGTGGTGCCAGCTATAACTATGGCGATGAGGATATCTTCTCAATGTCAACCCGTAGCGGTATGCAGATCATGTGGATAGGTACGAGTATATGCCTCGGTTTCATCATCCTCATGACCGACGACCGCCTCTATGATACCTTCTCCTACGTCATCTATGGTTTGATGATGCTTCTGCTCTTTGCAACCATCTTCAACCCACACGAAATCAAGGGCTCCCGATCGTGGATCGTCATGGGACCATTACGAATACAACCTGCTGAGTTTGCAAAGTTTGCAACGGCTTTGGCTATATCGAAACTGATGTCCACGTATGGTTTCGACCTTAACAAATGGCGTGATTTGGCTATTGCCTGCGGAATCATCATCTTCCCGATGCTCCTTATCATCGGACAGAAAGAAACGGGCTCTGCACTCGTATATTCGGCTTTCTTCCTCATGCTCTATCGCGAGGGAATGTCGGGCAGCTTCCTTTTCACGGGTTTGGCAATGATAATCTATTTCGTGGTGGGAATCCGCTTTGCCGACGTACAACTATGGGATATGCCTGCATCCGTAGGCAAGTTCTCCGTATTGCTGATGGTACAGATATTCACAGCTGCCCTCGTCGAGATATACTGCCACGACAGACAGCGAGCCCTCATAGTGCTCTATACAACCCTCGGAATAACCCTTGGGGCTGTTCTGTTCTCTGAATATGTCATTCCTTTCGACATTGTTTGGGTACAGCTGGCTCTCTCCGTACTCGTGATCCTATATCTTACATATATAGCGATGGAATGGAGGATAAAGGAGTATTTCTTTATCGCTTTGTTTACCATCGGAAGTATAGCGTTCTTCTATTCTGCCGACTACGTATTGAACAACGTGATGCAAGCCCATCAGCGTGTGCGTATCAACGTATTGCTGGGATTGGAAGAAGACCTTGCTGGTGCAGGATATAATGTGCATCAAAGTGAGATTGCCATTGGTTCTGGAGGTATCGAGGGTAAGGGATTCCTCAACGGAACACAGACAAAGCTCAAATTCGTGCCTGAACAGGACACAGACTTCATCTTCTGTACCGTAGGTGAGGAAGAAGGTTTTGTAGGCTCTGCAGGTGTTCTGCTATTGTTCCTCGCCCTCATTCTGAGACTTATCCACGTTGCCGAGCGACAACCATTCAAGTTCGGGCGAGTCTATGGCTATTGCGTGCTGAGTATATTCCTATTCCACGTCTTCGTAAACGTGGGTATGGTTCTCGGTCTCACACCTGTTATCGGCATTCCCCTACCCTTCTTCAGCTATGGCGGTTCAAGTCTCTGGGGCTTCACCATCCTCCTGTTCATTTTCCTAAGGATAGACGCAGGAAGGAATCTGATTAGGACGTAAATAACAAAATAGGAAACACCAATAACAAAAAGGCTCACGAAATGTGAGCCTTTTCGTGTATTTGTTATTCACTATCGATTTCTTCTCCTTGATTATAACTCAAGAAACTATGAACAGCATCATGAATTAGAGGCATAATATTTACGAGCCTTATCACAAAGTTTGTCAAACGAGACATCCAAAGGTACACATTCCTCAAGTTCCTTAAAAGACATTTGTGGAAAGTTATTATCTAACATATATTCACTCATACTAATCTATGTGCAAAAAACAACTTAACTACACTATAATCGTGTAATTTAATTACAATTCACTTATGAAACATGTCCATCAAAGGAATTTATAGAAGCGTAGCTCACATTAATTGTAGGGGAATGCGATTAATTCATTCTTGTACCTGCCCTGAAGCTTTCAACAAGTTATCTAAAGATACCTCTCCAACATTACTCCTATCAATCTCTGGTTCTGTTGGAGTTTGCACCTCTTCAATAACAGGTTCTGTTTCCACCTTAGGTTCTATTCGTTCCTCTTTCACATCTTGCCTACGACTATAAGATCCTATAGATTGTTGCATATGCCCACTTCTATTTTCTTCTCTAACAGATTCTGTTGTCTGTTCTTTTTTAATGGCATCACTTTTATCTTTAGACGTGTCATGACCAAGCACAAAATAGCCAAAAAGAGACATAAGGAGAACAATGATGATAGCTATAAAAGGAACACATCCGTTATTATTATCATCAACTTCTTCAACAAAATGATGAATGATTTTACCCATAATCTATTATATTTAATGACATGTGAGAATATTTAAAAAATATATTCAGAAAATATATGACATCTCCATTCTATTCGTGTCTTTTCCAAATCGCAAGTTCAGCTAGCTACAAAATCGACCATTTATCAATCCTAGGAATCTTTCTAACTAAACGTGTATTATTTAGGTCCAAAGCATATTATAGTATTTATTATGTCATATACCGAATATTCCAAGACTTAGATTTATACAAATCAAACCAGTACAATAAGAATTCTATTTTAAAATGAAATTTGATTTCATTATCATTAAAAGAATAGTAATAAATACCATCAATTTCCACTCTCAAAACACTTCATAACAAGTGCTTAAAAACGAAGAGCAGGAGTAGTGTGCTCAAGGTTTTAGATAATTGTTTCCATAGCTATTTTTATTGCTATCGATTCCCACCAACAGACATTTATTAAATTGGAAATAAGAAAAGGCGTGGGAACTATTGCTGTTTCTGAACTGAGGCTCTGGACTGCCCAACAAATGTAACAAACAATAGCCCACGCCTCTATCGGTATATGAAAAGCCAATAAAGGCTTGCATATATCAAAGAGACATGAGCGCCTTGTTCATTATCCATTTGTTGAGGAATTGTCCAGATTCCAGTTCAGGATAACTTCAAAACGCCCTTCATGCCGTTCGGCACTGTTCCTAACACGTAGGATTGAGCGCAAAATTAAACATTTTTTCTGAAATGCCAACAATAATCATCAATAAACTTTCATTTCAAGTGCATTTTTCTTTTAGCTCTGCTCAAAATAACATATTTCCTCAAAATTTTTAGTTAGAAATTTGCTAAAATGAAAATTTATTCTTACCTTTGCAACAACATACTTACCCCGCTTCCCATCAGAACAGCGCGCTCAGGGTAAGTTTTTTTTATTATTACCATTCAATTACAATTCCAAATGACACAAAAAGGGTTTACTATGTATTGTCTATTATTCTATATTTTTTGCAAACAATAAATCCTAACAACACATTTTCAAACCGTTTCAAGATATTGCTATCAAAATATCCACAGATAGATACATCTGCAATGGGATTCCCTTTTTCCTGGCAAGAAGAGCATCTTTGGGAATAATTCTCATCGCACTTTTTCTGTAAGAAAGATAACAATCATTATTTTTTAGCGCAATCACACAATTTTTGTGCTTTTGATTTCTTTTTCTTCCGGAAAAAGTAGTATCTTTGCAAGCAGTAACAAGGTAGATACTCCATCGTTACTCCATATCAACTCCATATCATGTCCATCGTTTCGATGGAGTATCTATGGACAAACGATGGTGAAACGATGGAGTATGTTAAGAGTAAGAACGAATTATTTTAGAAAGGAAAAGATATGGTTAAAGTAAAATCTTCATTTGGGAAAGTGTCAGGAACGAAGGCAAATACCATTTATTATGAGGTGAATGGTGTGACATTTGGCAGGTCTAAACCAACCAAGATGGGCAACCCTAAGACCGAGGCGCAGATGAAACAGCGCATAAAGATGAATAATATCCTCAACACTTACAAATATATCAAAGGGTATTTGCAGCAGAATTTTGAGGGGATTATTGGCAATAAGAATGCGTCGAGCTTTTTCCGCAGCTATAATCTCATGAAGACTCCCGTCTGGCTGACGAAGGAGCAGAAGGAGTCTTGCAAATTTGTGCTTGCTCCATACGTGGTGGCTCAAGGACGTATCAATTCAGTTGGGTATGAGTTCAAGGACGATGTGTTCGTTTCTGATATTAACGTGGGTGATTTGGAAATAAATGACGAGACGGAGGAACGTGTTCTTTCGTCCGTTATATGCGGGAATAACGAGGGTTGGACGAATAATGATACCTTGCAGGTGATTCTGTTGAGACAGAAGCGTGTGGCATCTTTAGATGAGGAAATTGCACATCCAACATGCTGCTCTATACTCGTTAACCTTGACAACGCAAGTGCAACGAAGATTGGCGAGATTCCTGTACTTGAAAGCCTATCGAATATGTCTCGCTTCTCATTATGTAATGTTGACGGCAAGTTATCCGTAAAGGTTACCGATACGGCTGAATACACATACGCCTTTGCCGTAGTTCATGGTCGTGGGCAAGGTCGTGACAAGATTGTTTCTTCTCAGCAACTTTTCCTTAGCGATACCTCCCTTTACGATAGCTATTGCAGTAGCGAAGTGTTCAACATAGCTTACGAGAGTTACAAATGAAGAACAAAAGACAAATATTAGATAGTATCTGGTGCATGGTGAAATGTTCACTTGCAGCCTCAGCATTAAATCTAACCACTTGGTTATTCGGCATTATGGGACTATATATAGTTTTGTTTAATCTCGTGGCTTATATTGTGTTAGGCACACCTGTCTATTATTTCCTTAGAAAGAAAACATTGGAAATTCAGACTTTAGCAGTATGGCTTACGGTTAATATCATTTCAATAAGTACCATTACCTGTTTTTTTCTAATGCCTTCGGGTGAACCAGGTCCTCATTGCATTTCACCTTTTGTGCTTATTCTTCCTGTTGCATTTATTCTTGCAGGTCTCTTATCTGTATTCCCTACCGTATATTTCTGTCGTAAGACAAGGAAAAAAATGCTTACAGAACATTAGTTCCGTTATCATTATAGTTCATAGTGCGATGTATGTCGCGATATTTCCGACCACGATCGAGACGCCAAGAGAGTTTGAGAGTCAGCATATTACCATAGTCACGATAGTGTTGAGACAGATCCTTCTGCACATAACGGCTGACAATCTCCGTCTTGTTCGTCAACGGATGCTGACAGAACGGATGCTGAAGATATAGGGCTATGGCAAAGGCATCATTTAGGCGATAGTTACAGGTGAAATACCAAGTTGGAGCCTGATGTCCCCGATGTTCACCCTCCATAAAGTTCCAGCCATTATCGGCATAGGTCCCAAGCGTAAAACGCCCAAGATAGGCTTGCAACGAGCATCCTCCGTTGAAAGAAGTATAGGTGTGGGTATATCCATCGCCGAAATTAAAGAAACGATAGATTCCACCATAGACAGTAGCCGAGAGTTTCTGGAGAATGATGTCATACTGATTGTATGATTCGATATAGAAAAGGCGACAATCATTATCAGCATTTGTCTGAATGTAATAGAAATGATCATCCTTGCGGATATATTTCTCCATATTACAATGGGCATTAAGGCGATAATAGCCTTGTAACTCGGATGTAAGGCGAGGTGTGGAGTAAGAGAGCTTCAGTTGATGAGACGTTACTCGGTTAGGACGAATATCCGGATTGCCGAGTATAGTTTCCATCGCATTCTTTTTGATACTTACATCGTTTGTATTAACGATTTGAGACACATGCTGGTAAATCTCAAAGTCATAGTTCAATTTCAGGTTATCTGCCAAAGGATAACTGATGGAGAGCTTAGGGCGGAAGAGCCAGAAATTATGAGTTATATCCCCCTGACGATAGTATCGGCGACTAACGCCAAGACCTCCTACATAGCTAAACTTCCCAAGCTGTCCTTTCAGTTGCGAGAAAAGATAGAGTTCCGATGTATGCGTATCGTTGGTAGAATTTACATCTCCGCTATAAATACCACGACTATAGCGTTGCAAAAACTGCAAGCCACAGGAAAGCGTAAAGGGTTTCAACTGATTCTCATAGATAGCCTCATTCCAAAGACTATACATCTGGTTTTTGGAAGAATATTGATAGGCATAGCCTTCGTTGTTTTCCACATCACCTGTTTTCTCGGTATATGTTCCCACAATATTTGCCGTTAACGACTGATGACGACGAAAGTCTTGATGATAATAGAGGTCGAGCGAAGGGGAGGCATTTCGCCAAGAAGAAAATTCATCATACGGAACATTATTAACAGTCATCTCCGAATAGTCTCGTCGAGGTTGAATATCACGATTACCCGATAGTTTTGCCTGAAACACATAATCCGAATCGCATAAGCTATAGATAATCTGGGCTTTATGGCTAAGTTCTTTGCTTTGCTGACTCAGACTTTTCCTGTGTATAGAGGTAACATCTCCCGACTCAAGCTCATAGTTTGCCTGTTCATCGTATTCCTCCCCCTTGAAATTACGATAGTCGAGTTCATAGCTGAATGCAAGTTCACCAAGCCCATGATTTACCTTGCCGAAAAAAGATTCATTACCATTTATCGTGGTCAAAGTATTTGTCAGTTGCGAACCAACGACATAACCACTCGTAGCTTTCTTTACCTTGATATTTATAACATACGCGATATCCTCTCCATAGCGCACACCAGGATTGTCGATAAACTCAATATGATCTACCCCCTGCATGTCGAGCGTTTGCAAATCCTCTTGTGAGGCTATGACATCATTAATACGCACTTGTACCGTTCCAAGATTTGTCAGAGCGGTAATACTATTCATAGCCTCATCAACTCGTATGTGTGGTAGAGTGAGTTTTGCCAAAAGCGAGTAACCATTAGGCGAATTCTCTATCTGCTGTTTAGTTGGATAGATCCATTGTCCATCTACCTTCTGAATCTTACGTGCCCCTTGTACGGTCACCTCGTTGAGCGATACATCCTTTTCTGCATCCTGCGCTATAGCATTAATGGCAAAAGCGAGCAACGAGCAAAACAAAAATCTCTTCATATATCCTGTCTTTTTTATTGCAAAGGTATGAAGAGATTCAGATATTATCGATTAAACTTCCTGACATTTGCCTGACATTATTCAGGCAAGTAAATGTCAGTATATATCGCCATAGGTGTTTTATCGTCTACGTATCAAAATAAATGTGAAAAACATCCGTAATACAAAAATTTTAAGTAATTTTGTCCGCGCTAAACAAAGCTTTAATGTTCTAAAATAGATTATATTAGATTTATGAAAAAAATTCTGCTATTAATTGCAATGGTAGTAGGAGGTCTTGCTTTGACCTCATGTTCAAAGGATGATGACAACGATTCAACAGTATCTTACGAGGAAAACCTAAAGAAAGGACAGGAATACCTTGAGGAAAATGCAAAGCGTGAAGGAGTGACCGTAACAAAAAGCGGACTTCAATATGAGGTTCTGGAAGAGGGCGAGGGCAAGAGTCCGTCGGCTACAGATGTGGTAAAATGCCATTACGAAGGACGTCTTATCGACGGTACTGTATTCGACTCAAGCTATAATCGTGGAACGCCTTCGGAGTTCGCTCTTAATCAGGTAATCAAAGGTTGGACAGAAGGTCTTCAACTGATGAAAGAGGGAAGTAAATACCGCTTTTTCATCCCTTATAACCTTGCATACGGCTCTCGTGGAGTTAGCATCATCCCTCCTTATTCCGCACTTATCTTTGACGTAGAACTGATAGAGGTGAAATGATATTACCAAAGTATATAAAAAAGCCGCCTAAGGAATAATCCTCAGGCGGCTTTTTATGCTTTCTACTTTAAACTTTCTACTCTACACTTTTTTTATAATACTTCCTATCCAGCTTGCCGTTAAACGTGCGTTGAATCTTATCTACCTCCTTATAGGTAAGCGGTATCTGATAACGTTTCAACTTCGTACTGAGATGCAGGGCTATAGCACGCTTATCAAGTTTTGCACCATTCCTAAGAACAACAAGCAAGGCAAGGGCATTACCAAGTACGGGATGCGGTTGGGAGATGCAGATACAATCATCAATATCAGGCATAGAGAGGGCTACTTCCTCAACCTCAAAAGGTGCAACTTTGAAACCGCCCGTATTGATTGTATCGTCATCACGACCAAGAATGTGAAGACGGCCTTTCTCGTCAATATATCCATTATCGGCTGTGAAAAGCGTATCATCGTGAAGGACAGTAAGAGTAAGTTCCGGCTCATCCTTATAACCAGACATAAGGGTATCGCCCTTACAAGCTATACGACCTTCGGGAGTAATAAGGAACTGGGAATGAGGAAGCGCATGACCAAGACATCCTGCTATGCATTCTCCATCGTTATAGTTATACGTTGAGATTATACCAGTCTCAGTTGATGCGTATGTGTTATAGAGTCGGGTATTTGGCAGTATCTTACAAAGAGTAAGCATATCAGAATGAGGCATCGGGGCTGCTCCTGTCTCGAGGAAATCCATACGGTCGGCCAGAGCCTCTAACCTGTCACTCGCAAACTGAAGGAGGATGCGGATGTTTGAAGGCACAAGGAATGTGGCGAACTTGGTATTGGCAGGTAAAAAATACTCTTCAAGAGGAAGGTCGAAAGCGTTGAAGAAGCCGTCTATATCCTTCATTCCATCCTCTATAACATAAATAGTAGCTCCGAGTATCAATACCGGGAATATCTTCGACCAGCAGCCCAAATGCTCCATACTACCGGCTATTATAAACACAAGCTCATGAGTAAAGCCTTGTCCAGCAATAAGGTTCTCGGAATTAGCGATAACCGCCTTCTGAGAAATAACAACGCCCTTCGACTTGCCTGTAGTACCTGTGGTATATAGGCAGAAATCGGCATCCCACGCTTCGCCAAGGAGGGGAATTGGCAATTGGGTGTTGGGTGATGGGTGTTGGGTGTTACTCATCCTATCATAAAGCTCACGATAGGATATAACGCCATCACGTGATATTATGGCTGGTTTCTCAGGGCATTCAGATGCCCAACGATGAACATAGTCAAGAATAGTATTCATTTACTTCTTCTCTTCAAGTTTTCTTTGTACCATAGCAACGATGCTATCAACTGTCATGAAGTTCTTTGGAGAGACATCACGAGAGTCAAGAGTGATATGATACTCATCAGAAAGCAGCATCATGATAGTGGTGATATCCAAAGAACTGAGTTCTGCAAACAGAAAATCAGAATCAAGGTCTGCCAATGGCAGATTGTCTTCAAGTATTGTACGAATTCTTTCTTTCATATAAAATAAAGGATTAGCGGAGAGACCGCTTCTTATACATCAATCTAAATAGCAACGGCGGTATGAGCCATGACATGAACACCACGCTTGACATACCAACGATTGTAATCTCGGCAAGAGAGTGTAGGGCAGGATGTTTGGCAACAATAAGAGTTCCTATGCCTATGAACATGATGATGGCAGAAAGCAGAATGCTATGCTTATAGGATGCAAGGATAGGCTTGCCCGTCTTATGCTCGTAGATACAACCCTCGGTCATAAATATGGTATAGTCGTCACCCTGTCCGAAGATAAACGTGGCAAGGATAACATTAACGATATTGAACTTTATGCCGAGTATAGCCATAAGACCGAGAATCCACACCCAACTGATAGCCATAGGCACGAAGGATATTATTGCCAGTTCTATCCTACGGAATGAGAACCACAGGAAGAAGAACACGATGAGCGAACATGACCAGCCAATATAGTTGAAGTTGTCGGACAGGCTGTTTGCCAACGAACTGTTAAGACTCTCGATATCAAAACTGCCAGGAATACGACTCTTTACTTTCTCTATGTCAGAAGCCTCAACACTCAGTTTATCGACGATGAAGAATTGGTGTTGCTTTACAATATTACCACTAAATACCGATGATGTTAGAGGGGCAAAATAGCTGAACTCACGAGGTTCATAATTGCCATTTATGATTTGTTGGAAATCAGAGAACGCTTCAGATGAGAAACCTTTATCCTTTGCAGCCTTAGTAAATTGTGTGTTAAGCAAATCATGATGCTCTGACACAAATTCATTCCAACGGCTTAAACGTTCTTTCTGCATAGACTTAGAGGCTAGGAACTGTGATACTCCATCTATCTTCTTGCTATTGCATGAATCAAGGGCAGCATCAATAGTTGGAGCAGAAGAGACTACGTAAAGCGTGCGCTTAGTAGAAACGGTATCGTCAGCCGTGAGTTTCTGGAAATAATCCATATCCGTACGTTGCTCATCAGTCATGTAGTTGATATTGGCAAGATTGCTGTCAAACTCTACTTGGAAACTGAACCACCCAAGAACAAGAGTAAGAATGATAACAATCCCTACAAGCCAAGACTTGTTTTCGAGCCTTATTTGCGATATTCTATCAAGCAATCTATTGCCTCTCGCCACCAATCCTCCATTTTTTTCCTTTACTTCCTCTACCTTTCTAGGGACAGAGACCTGATGTGGAAGGAATACGAGCACGTAGAATATTGTGCCAATCAAGAGTAAGGACGCGAAAAGACCGAGGTCACGAAGAGCTACGGAATTAAGCGGTACAAGGGCAAGGAAAGCACCTACCGTCGTTATGTTTCCTACAAGCAAAGGTACAGATATTTCCTTCAACGCCTGTCGGATGTCCGTTTCATGTCCGATATGGGCAATAAGATGAAGAGGATAGTTGAGCGCAATACCCAGGATGACACTCGAAATGCCGATAACAATAATCGAAATGTTATCGTGGAATATAGCCAACGCTCCAAGTGCAAACAGCCACCCCCACCCTATTGAGAAGGCTATGAGCAATATATTCCGCAGAGAGCGGAACGAGATGAAGAGCAAGGCAAGGATAAGAACGACAGCAAGACTAACGGCAAGAATTGAGTCATGCTTTATCTGCTGGGCATTACCTACAGCTATCTGCGGTCCTCCCAATACACGAGCCTCTATATTAGGATAACGGGCGTTCATCTGCTCAATACCAGACGTAAGGAGTTGCAGGAGTTGTGAGTTCTTATCTGTCTCAGAATTGCCGAAAGGCGAAGAAAGCATGACTATTGCACGACTCATATCAGGCGTGAATATATAGCCGTCGTACATCTCAAACTTATTCTCCTGCTGCAAGCCCTGTAACTTACTCAATACAGGTGTGAACAGATTGAGAGGGTCACGTGATATATTTTCGGAAAGCAGACCTCCTGAAGGGAACATCAGCATCTCACGATCGCGGTCAAGCTGTTCGGTAACATAATTATCAGCACGCAATAAAGAATCCATGCGTGCATAATCGCGTTCTGTCAGGAAATACGGAATGTTCTGATACACGAATTCTGTTACCTCCCCCACCTTCTCCATATCAAATCGAGTAACCATATCGCTCGTCCAATTATGCGTATCCATCTTCTGAACACTCTCTTGGAAAAGGTCTATAGCTGCTATGGTACTATCAGGATTCTCCTTATCGCATGAAAACAGGACAACTAGTTTATTGACACCCGATATGTCCTGATATATCTCCATATCCAGTTTCTCCTCGTCGGTAAGAGGCATGAAATCAGAGATATCTTCCTTGTATGATAACTGGAAGACGGACACAACAAGTGCTATTGTCAGAGTCAGTAAGACTAAACGTCTGAGCGAGGTGTGGTTATGGAAAAAGTTGAAAAAATTAACCATTTATTTCTTTTAGCCACTCAAGGAATTGTTGTTTCCATTGGCGGCATTCAGCAGTACCTTTAACGTCGGAAGCCCCGAAACCGTGACCTCCAGTTTGATACTGTATATATTTATGCTTAATACCCTTACTACTAAGGGCAGAATCGAGTAATTCTGAGTTCTGATACTTCACTATTGGGTCATCCTTGCAATTAACGAGGAAGACAGGAGGACAGTCGGACGGCACATGGCGTTCAAGCGAAAGAGAGTCACGCAGAGATTTACGGAACTTACCATATTCCCCTAAAAGAGCACGACGAGAGCGTGTATGACATACTTTCTCGCTCATCGTCACTACAGGATAGATTGGTGCTGTAAAATCAGGTCGCAACGAAACCTTTGATACGATACCAAGTGGTTTGAGAAAATCAGTAGAAGAAAATTCCGCAAGTGACATAACGAGATGTCCTCCTGCAGAAAAACCTATTGCCCCAACCTTATTGATATCGATATTGTATTCATCAGCATGTTCACGAACATACTGAATAGCACGTTGGCCATCCTGTAACATGTGCGGATGATGGTTTCCCGGTACTATCAGTCGGGCATGGGTTATGAAATTGAAAACACCCTGAACCCTATATTTAAGTACGAATGCCGCAATTCCATTACAACTTAACCACCTTGCCACATCAGTTCCCTCAACCTCATAGTCGTGCCAACTATAACTACCACCTGGGCATACTATCATCGCAGGCGTCTTATCCGCAGAAACGCTATCAGGCAGAAACACCTCAAGCGTAACGCTCTTATTGCCTACCGACGTACCTTCCCAAAGATGTATGATATTGTGCGGCTCAGTTGCAAAAACGGCAAAAGGCAAAAGGCAAAAGAATAATGCCAAAAGACTAAAGACTTTCGTCATCTGACTTCTGACATTTGACTTTTTGAATCCACAGGATTGGCATATATACCAAGGAATATCTCGTATAGTTTATCCATATCACACTCTACCTCATATTTCTGGAGCTTATTCATCCTATGCATGAAAGCATCCTTTTCTTCTGAGGAATACATAGCCGAATACTTCTTGTTAGCATAGAGAATATCATGGGCTATGTAATTGTTAGGATACAGATGATATGAAGAGCAAATACGCTGGTCAAGCAGGTTGGCAACAGCCTTATGAAAATCAACAGAAGTGAGGTCAGAGAACTTGTTGAGTTCGTCAAAACAAAGAGGCTTACAAACCTCGAAATGCACATTACCCTTATACTGGGTAATACCTGTCAAAATACTATTCAAGTCCTCACCAGGCTTCTTGATGTAAGGTCCGAACTGACGCTCATATAATTCTACAGTCTTGAGGATATCACAAGACTCCCATTCATAAGAGACAGAGACTGGCACTATATTCAAATCAGCAATAGCCTTCACCTTATCGTCTGAATGGCTCATGCACAACATCTTAATAATGCCTTGATCCGTACGGTCTTTCCCATCCTTTGTACGTCCATTACGTTGTGCTATCCATACGGACTGATGCTTCTCCGTTATGACGTGACGCATGTATTCAGAAAGGAGAAGGGAAGACTTGTAGAATTCCCTGACACTACCACCCGGACGAGCAACCTTGAACATCTTATTTGACTTACCAATATCGATGACAATCTGTCCCTGCATGAGATTTGCGCCAAAGGTGATTTCTGTTGTGTCATGCCCGTTGTCAACAAGGACATTCTGGAATAGAGCCGCATCCAGCATTATATCGCGATGGTTTGAAACGTACAGATGTGAGGATGAAGGGCTTATATTCTCCATTCCGCCACAAGTAAACGAGGCTGTACTATCCTTAATAATCTTGCGGTTAGCCCAATACATGATACCCATTTGGAAATCATGAATGGTCTTATAAGAACGGACTTCACTACGAACTTCGTCTATATTCCTATCAGGAAACACATAAGATGCCAACAAAGGGAACGACGTGCTACCCGCAATTCTATCCATTGCTGCTGATATCTCATCATCCATATAGGGACGTATCTCCTCAAACTTATTATTCTCCATAATAAACGTTTTCTGCCCTTATGGGCATCAAGGATTTGCGGCGTTAATCTTATTAATGATATAGTTCATGCCAAATATCGCTTCACACGTGTTAATAGCCGTAAGCGGTACTCCACAGAACCCATGAAGGTTGTTGTTCTGACCGGTAAGATACAAGTTCTTTACCTTAGTAACAACAGGAACCTGTGACAGAACGATATTATTGCAGTCACTCATAAAACCATACATAGAGCCTTCCTTTATTCCGAAATAATCACGTATGGTAAGTGGTGATGCAGTATTTATAGCCTCAATACTATCGATAAAACCTGGATGGATTTCCTCAATCCTGTCAAGTAACTTCTTAGCACATTCCTGTTTCCATACCTTATAATCCTCACCACGATGTCCGACAGTAGTGTTTTCCCACTTCTTGACAAAATCCCATGACATAGGAGTCGTAATTATCATCTTAGTGCTATACTCTCCCTGATTGATTTCAGGCGTGGTCATATACATAACCCCTCTTGGCCATTGCTCGTCCGTAACACCTATATTCCAGATTTCATCATATCGGGTCATGCAATAGCGCGTATAGTTGAAGTATTTCACCATACCCGGCTTGAGTTTTACGAACAAGGTAAATGCCGAATATGAATTAGGGATAGCTTCAAGTCTTTCGCGATATGGCTTCGAAAGGATTGTCTTATCCTCAAGCAATTTAATAAACGTGCAAGGGTGAATGGCTGAGATATAATAGTCAGCAGAATAGCATTTGCCACTCTCTGTCGTTACATGGGTAATCAATTTATTCTCAGAAGAAACACTAACCACTCCATCATTAACAATTACACTTCCACCATTATTCTCAATCAACTTACGAAGTTCATTAACAAAGAGGTCACATCCTCCCTCAAATCTGTTACCACCATTGATATATAGCACATTAATAATGGAATGTACATAAGCTGGGGTCTTGTCCTTCTCACCACCATAGAGAGGATTCATATATGCAAGTACCGCCCTGAGTTTCTCATCCTTGATATATTTTGCGATGAAATCGCCAACAGAGATGAGGAAATCCTCAGAGTGCATAAAGATAGTCGTTTTCAGCGGACGGAGGTGAAACATGTCCATTTCATCGAGCAAGGTGTACATGGCATCAACATATTTTGTCAATGCCTCACGCTGATCGGGGAAATACTTAACTAATGAATCAACAAATCCCTGACGCCCTTTTCCTATACGATACGTAGAACCATCTTCTACAAAACGAAGTTCATCAATACAATCATCATCCACAGGACGTATATGCATCTTATCCGTCAGACCGAGATAATTGCATATCTTGCGGATACTTCCCCCTTCATGCATTCCACTTAGGATATGCATACCAGCATCATAGACCTCGCCAAACCTCTTGAAGCTCTGCAATCCTCCGCCAAGGTTGAGATTCTTCTCAAGAACAGTAACCTTAACACCTTCCTTAGAAAGGATTGCAGCTGTAAATAAGCCACCAAGGCCACCGCCAACAATTACCGCTGTTTTATTCATTAATAAATTGATTACTAATCTGCCTATAAATAATGTCGGAAGGAACCAGTTCAGAACAGGTCACAATAGTTCCGACCAATACCCCTAACATTCCATGTGAGTTGACATTCTGCCCAGCAAGCAACACGTTAGGGATCTTCGTTCTGTAAGGAACCCTAACTGCTGCCCCCATAGTAATGTCCTTTGCCACACCATACATCGAGCCTCCCTCTGTACCCGTATAGTCGATATAGGTAAGGGGAGTAGATGTGTAATAGCTGTCTATCGCAGCCCTTAGTCCCGGGAAATGCATTTCAACCTCATCGAGAAGTCGCTCTGCATGACGTGTCTTGAATGCCTCATAATCATCACCACGCCTACCTACATGAGTACCTACCCATGGTGCTACATCCTCCATATTCATATACGACAATATCACACCACTCTTCGCCCATAGTGCCTTATCTTCATGGCACATGTGCATATAGAGGAAACCCTTGGGCCAATCAGATTCCGTATAATGCTCACAATTCCAAGGAGTGTCACCACGATAGCCATAGTAGTTCGTATTCATATAAGGCATCACACCATCCTTGAACTTAACATATACTGCAAAGCAACCTGAAGTCTGAGGCAAAGACTTAATACGTGTACGGAAGGCAGGACGAATAAGACTTGTATCTTCAAGCATCTCAACAGTACGGGCTGGATGAACGGTACTGATAACATAGTCTGCCGCATGCAGTTGTTCGTCCATTGTCTCTATGCCAATAGCATGTGTTGCATCACATACTATCCTCTTCACCTTTGCAGAAGTGATTACCTGTCCTCCAAGACGCTCTATTGACTTAACAAGTGATTTGGCAATAGCATCACTACCTCCCTCTACACGAAAGGCACTCTGATTGTAGAAATCCATGATGAACGCATGTTGCGAGAATGGGGTCTTGTTCAACTCTGCCGAATAGAGTGGTAGATTACCAACAAGGACATTCTTTAGCAAAGTGTCATTAAACAATTCATCCATGACATCGTTCATGCTACGCTGCTGATACTCTGTATCAATAGCCACATCACGACTCTCGCTGGTAAGAGAATGAAGAGTGGAAGCAGAGGCTATCTTGTTCACGATATCATAATAACGCGCTATCGCATCCTTCTCGCGAGGGAAATATGATGACATCTTCTCTATAAACTGTTCCTTTCCGTTAGGGAACTCAAATCTCTGACCGCCTAAGGAAACAGTATCGTATGCCAAAGGATTAAGCCGACTGAGACGCACATCAGATGCAATACCCATATACTGCATCATCCTATCCATTGTCTGCCCAGGTGCAGCACTACCAATAAAGTGCATACCAGTCTCAAACACAGCACCCTTACGACGGAAACATTGCAGGCAGCCGCCAAAGACAGGATTCTGCTCATAGATGGTGACGTCAAAGCCATTGCGTTGCAGAATATATCCGCACGACAAGCCTCCAAGTCCACTACCTATAATTGCAACCTTCCTACGCATACTGTTGGATTTTCATCCCACCTTTTCTCGCCATGCCAAAGCAGATGCAAGCATCGCTTTGGTCATCAGGCTTAACAAAAACGTTCGTATTCATCACTCACCTCATCGTATCGTGACTTATAGTATTTCCTGAACCAAGAAGCTCGCTGTTTCAGAGTTCCGAGCGAGATTACTTCTTTTGGTGAGAAATGCCTATCCACATCCAGACTGATAATACCTTTATGCAGATGCTTGTCTTTCTTTGGAAGAACCTTTCCCGCACCATAAAGTATCAGAGGTACGACATCAAGATTCAATTGCTCCGCAATATAGAACGCACCTTGATGAAAACGCCCTATACTACAGTCTTCTGAACGTGTTCCTTCTGGATATACCGCTATGCTATACCCCCTATCAACAAGATTTCTCAGTTTCGGGATCAGAGCATCAACACCTGCTGATACAGGATAGAATTCTGCCTGTCTTATTACATATCCATAGAATGGATTTCGCCATACCCAGTCGTTTGTCAGCACCACAATCTTTTTCTTCAAAGGCAGAAGCGTCATCAAGTCAAGGTGCGATTGATGATTGCATATCAATACCGAAGGACCGTCCAAAGATTCATCAGAATTACACCTATGCTTGTACTTCACACCCGGTATTCCATGCCATATCATTATGAACTTAGAGATCCATTGCAATATGCCATGCAGATTATCACGCTTTTTCAACGTCATCTTACCAATCTTTATATATAGCGAAACCAATGGAGTCATCAGTCCTATTGAGCATACGACAAAGAAGAGTAAAGAGTATAGGGTAAAGAGTATGGTACGGAGTGCTCGCCAGATATAAAGTGGAAGTCCATATACGCAAGCAAGGAAGCATAGTATAGTATTCAGAACAAAAATTCGCGTGAAGTCAAGACCGGGTCTGAAATGCGACACACGTTGCTCTCGTGGTGGATAATACACATTTACAGGCTGTGACACTAGTTTTACCCCATGCCATGCAGCAAACACAAGCAATTCCAGTTCCGCCTCATATTTAGATGTAAGAAGCGAAAGACCATGAAGTTTGCGAAGAGGATATAGACGGAAACCCGTCTGAGTATCTTTAAGATGTTTCCAAGTCTGAACAAAAAACCAGAAGTTACTAAAGGCATTTGCAAACTTGCTACCACCTGAACGCTCCTGTTCCTTTAGATCCTTACGCTCACCGACAATAAGTGCCCCCGGATTCTCTATGTTAGCTTTTAGCATCAAAGGTATATCCTCCGGGAAATGCTGCCCATCAGCATCAAGCGTTATAGCGTATGAGAAGCCCATTTCCATAGCCTTGTTAAAGCCCATCTTCAAGGCTGTACCCTTACCACTATTATGACTTAGCGTAACAATGGTGATACCTTCTATGTTTGCAAGTATTGAGGTTGTAGAATCCGTACAACCGTCATTTACGACTATGACATCATCCGATTGTTCATTACATCTCTCAACAACATCACGAATCGTTGTCTCGTTGTTATAGGTAGGAACAATCACACAGATACCCCGACGATGCAGACGTTCACGCGAAGTCAATGTACTTATTATCTCTTGCATATAAGCGACATTTTCGCATAGACCACATCATCCGACTGTGCTACGGCTTGAATACGGGTATTATTATCGTCCGAATTCTTAATCGTAATAGTATATGTCACCTCCGTCTGGGTGTCAGGAGTCATAATTGACAGGAATTTAACGTTTTTTATTCCTATCATCTGGAGGCTATGTCCCACAATAATCTCAGCCAGTTCTACCGCTATCTGAGTAATACACACACCAGGGGTAATAGGTTGTTCTGGAAAATGGGCTTTATATATAAGGCACTCTGGATTAAGATGAATGTGGAAAACACCTCCATCACCATTGATTTCCTTAGCAGTTATTGTATATAAGCCCCCAATTCCTCCAAGGGGGAGTATTTTAGATTGCATTTCCATTATTAGTTGCCTCTTCGGTTATTGGTTGTAAAGGCTGAAAATTATATGTTATTTCGTATTTCGTATTCTCATGCTTGTAGACACCTTGTCTTAGGTTGTGAATCAGAATACGAAGGTCGCGTTTCAGAACACGCTTGATGTACCAGTGGTCAAGTTTCTTTACTATATTGATAATTTTCACCTTATCTTTCTGAGGGTCATATTCGAAATCCATAGCAGAGAATCCAAATTCATTGACCACACTTGCCTTTAGTTTGCCATCCTCAAACAGCATTCCGCAGATTCCGCTTATGTACGCCTTCTTTACATCTATCTGCACACTATAACGAGCCCTCTCTCCTTCACTTGAAGGTAATGTCTGAGCCCTTGCAAACAGAAAGCAGAAGGACATGATGGCAATTATGAGGAATCTCTTAGATTGCAAAGTATGATGAACTTACTGCCTTGTTTGTCACTACGTTCTTCAATACAATCTCTGTATTATCACCATTCTTCTCATACATAACCACACGAGAGATCATAGATGTTTTCTTTGTGAAAGTCAATACAATCTTTGTGTACATCTGTTTCATCTCCTTCTTCTGCGGAATGAGCGTAGCAGTATATGTCTGATCTGATTCTGCAACGGAAACGCTAAAGTCCTTTTTCTCTGTCAGACAGGTGCCAACCATACTGCTCATCATTATACGAGCAATTTCCTTGAATACCTTATTCTTGTTTACATCAATGACATCCTTACGTGTTCCTTTCTTGAGAAGTACCTTATCACCATTGAGTATGAAGGTATAGCTGTACGGAGTCGTATATTCCCAATGCAGTTTATCACTCTGCTGATAATACATCTTACCGTTTGACACCATCTTATCACCCAACATCTTCATTGTCTTTGTCTGAACGAAGTCTGCCTGCATACTCTTTAGCGAGTGTGCAACCTGATTAATATGGTCAACTATCTTCTGATTATTCTGAGCAGGTACGGCAAATGATACCATGCTCATCAATAGTATAATGAAATATCTTTTCATTTTGTCATCAAAATACAACCTGTTATTATGAAAAAAAGACCTACCCACTTTACCCAGTCCACACTTTCATGAAAGAACATTATTGCACAGAGCATTGTGAATACATAGCTTAAAGAACCCATAGGATAGGCAAGACTTAACGGAAACTGGCGAATGATATACATCCATAAAAGACTGGCAGCACCAATCGTTATACCACTCATAGCAAATTGCCAATTAAGCAAGGCAGACTTAAAGAAAGTCCAGTTCCAACCGAAACTGACCATACGCTGTAATCCATATTTCAGGAACACCTGACCTATGGCAAGCAACGCACTCTGTATCAATGCCAATGGCAATAACTTCAACCACATCCTTATTTAGCTTTCAGAACCACGCTACGTGAAAATATCTGTGGAATAGGGATATTAAGATAATCATAGAATCTCTGGAACAATGGTGATGATTCATCATGGCAGCCCACCAGTACGGTTTTTGCCTTACCCATCCTTATCAGTCGCTCTGCATCACGAAGTGCCCATTTCATCGAGTCCTTACCCTGAGTATATGTTATGTTATATCCATGACATTTAGTACGTATTGCTATCGCACTTCCTATAGTGTTATGCGTACTCTGCATGAAAAGAGTAGGGCTCAAAGTTTCTTCACCATTATCCACCATATCAACAAGGAATTTCTCACTTGTCTCAAGCATTCCATTGGCAGTAGCAGTGATTATCGCATCAGGACATTCAATATTTGCCTCGCGAAGAGCCATAAGAGATGTCAGCGTTGCAGCCTTCATAAGTTTACCCATCCTACGACCTTCTTTCGGAGATATGTACTCCTTATAGTCTGCAAGCTGTTCAATGGAATCAATCGTAACATCCGCAACGATTTCTGGTGATGGGTGATGGGTGATGGGTGATGAGTGTTGGGTGTTGGCATCTCTCATAAGCAATAGAGAACTGTCATTTCCTCCAAAACCAAACGAATTGCATATTACATAATCCATTCTGTGGTGCTTGTCATCACCTACAAATGGAAGAATACAAGCCTCATCTGCATGACTGAATCCATAGCTGACAGGCACAAAATCATTCTGCATCGCAAGAACACATATCACCGTCTCTATACTGCCAGAAGCAGATGTGGTATGACCTGTGAATCCCTTCGTACTTGAAACTAAAGGAATATCATTGCCAAAGACACGTTTCAAGGCAACGCTCTCACTTGGATCATTATTCGGAGTTCCCGTTCCATGTGCATTGATATAGTCTATCTGTGACTTGTCTATGCCTGAAGACTTCAATGCCTCTCTCATTGCAAGATAAGCTCCCTCACCATCATCGGAAGAGGCCGTCTGATGAAAAGCATCACACTTGTTTCCATATCCTCCAATATATGCCTTGGTATTGGCTTCATCTTTCTGAAGAACCACAAAACCTGCACCTTCACCAAGATTAAGACCAACACGAGTTGCATCAAACGGGCGACAAACCTCCGTATCGAGTATATGAAGCGTGTTAAAACCATTAAGATGGAACTTACTCAAAGCCTCTGAACCACCAGCGATAACGATATCAGCCTCGCCACTACGTAGCATCTCACAACCTACTATTATTGAGTTAATAGCAGATGAACAAGCCGTTGATATGGTGCATATCTCACAATCAAGTCCACAGATTTGAGCTATCTCATTTGTAGTACTACCACAGTCATGACGCTTGATATAGTCTATGGGTGTTGGATGTTGGGTAGCCCCCCCACCCCCTGAGGGGGAGATGGGGTGTTGGAGAGCATCACGCATATCATGAAGAAGTCTCTCCGTGACATCCATGCCACCAACCGTAGTGCCAGAAATAAGTACGACTTTCTTTCCAGCAAGCATATCGGCTGATAATCCGGCATCAGCCATCGCTTGTTTTACCGCAACAGCACCGAGCAAGGTTGTTCTGCTATATAGGCTCTCAACTGGCAAGCCAAGCAATGTCTTCAGTTCGTCATCCGACAGCTTAACCTCACCAACGGGCAGTTCCTTATGGCATGACTGAAGATTTTTCATCATACCAACTCCCGTTTTCTTATTCACAAGAGAGTCAAGAACCTGCTGGCAATCATTACCTATAGCACAGATAATACCCAGTCCGGTTATTGCGATATTCATAATTACTTCTTACGATTCTTTTCTACGTATTCAGCAATAGTAGCCACATTTTTGAAGATAGTCTTACCTTCAGCTGCATTAGCCAGACGTATTCCGTACTTCTTCTCAAGCAATACTATTATCTCCAAAGCATCGATAGAATCAAGACCTATGCCATCATCTCCGAAAAGAGGGGCATTTTCATCAAATTCTTCAACTGAGAGATCTTCCAGATTAAGAGCCTCCTTTATCTGTACCTTGAGTTCATTAATTAAGTTTTCCATTTTTATCTTTTTACTCTTTATTCTTTAAACTTTATTCCTTACAGAATATACTGATTTCACATTCAAACTCGTCCTCTGAAGGACAATCTATCCAGCCTCCAATAACACTCTTTACATCACGATCGATGAAAGTGGATTTTATCACCCTCTGCATCAGTTCCTCATTTCTTTCTGCAAGAAGATAGAACGATGTCTCACCATGATAACCATTCCTTAGCGCAATCTCACCCGTAGTGATATTAGGCAGGGTATAGACAAACGCTGCTGGCGAAGGAAAGAAGTCATCCTTTTCTATAGATTTCACATACTGACGGTCTGCTATTATAGATGAAGAATGATTGAACAGGACAACAGCCCTGCTAGAGTTTAGGGTTGAGGAGTTAGAGTTTAGAGTCCTTTGACCTTCAGATTCTATAAGCAGTTCGGAAGCGACAAAGGCAAGACGACTAAGCATATCCATCTTATAGAACTTCGGATAGTCGCCTATCTTCGTCTTATATACCTCTGTCAACATTTCCTTACCACGAGACTTTACATCAAGTCTGCTCCCATCGACAACAACCTCATCCTGGGTTATCTTCACAGAATGTGTCTGACTGACAAGAATATCATTATCAATAATCTGAGGAAGAGGTCTGTTAGAAATACGGACGACTCCATTACAGCCTCCAAAGCCAGACAACATCTTTACGAAGGTGTTTCCCTCAGCTGTCATCGGCTTATCCGACATCTTCACCTTACCACTTACGCCACAAGTCTCAAAGCCCTTGGAAGACAGTATCATGTTATCTTCAAGTGCTCGCATCATGATAATGGTCTCAAGCACTCCAGCCGCACCCATAGTATGACCGAAATATCCTTTCAAGGCAGAGAGTGGAACATCCTGCAAGTCAGCCATCTCTATTGCCTTAGATTCCATCTGGTCATTATACATCGTGGCAGTACCATGAACTCCTATTACTGAAATCGGATTATCAGCATTCTTCATTTTACTAAGAGCCATACCTGCCCCTAGTCCTTTCGGATGCGGCGCACTAATATGATATGCGTCATTACATATCGCTCCCTTGTCTACCTTCCATCCATTCGGGGAGTTCATCTCCCTCGACAGGACAATAGTAGCTGCAGCCTCACCAAGATTCAAGCCAAGTCTTTCAATATCGAAAGGGCGGCAAGGCTCATCCGACAATGCCTTCAACGACTGAAAACCAGAAACGATGAACCTACTCTGAACATCAGCACCACACACAATGGCATGTGTATAATTACCACAATCCACAAGTCGCTGTCCGAGTATGATTGCCGAAACACCAGAGATACACGCATTACACACCACTATAGGGTCGTTCTCTATGCCTATTGCCAGACTCACTTTCTTTGCAGCATCAGCAAGCGAAGGCATCTCTTCGCCTTTTTCCAGCAACTCAATATCTCCTTTCGTTGAACTCAAGATAAGAATAGCACGCTCCTTGTTGAAAATCAGAGTTGATATAGCCGCTTTTACAGAATGTAGCACCAGACTCTCAAACTTGGAGAATCCATCGACCATAATCTTATCCCATTGTTCCTTATTGAAAAGTGATGCCTCTACGGAAAATGGCAGATCATTCCATCCCCCTTCCCCATTCTCACAGGGATAGTGCGACAAACCAGACTTACCTTCACGTACAGCCTTATAGGTCTGTTCTGTAGTCTGTCCAAGAGGGGATGTTATATTATCTGAGATTATTGTTGCCATTTATTCTTCCACTCAACGAAGAAAGGAGGATTATCCCACATTAGCTGATAGTTCATATCCATGAACACCTGCACAGTACGAGCTGTAAGGAATACTGTTCCGTCTTTCGGGTCAAAAATCTCGTAATCGAACACTATCTTTGCCGAAGGCTTTGGGCGATAAGTGATTCTGATATGTGGCTTCATACCATAGAGAACAGGACGCTTGTATTTTATATCCATCTCCACAATAGGCGCAAACACATTGTTATCAATGTAGTTCTGATAGCTTAGTCCGTATTGCGCACCAAAAGCCTCACGTGCATCTTCAAGATATAAAGGATAAGATCCGTGCCATACCACTTTCATGATATCCACCTCGCTGAACCTTATCTCAAGTTCCTTCTCCGTTACAAGTTCCATTATTCCGCCTCCTTGACCGCTATTTTAATTTCTGTAGTAGCCAATGTCTCGCCATTACAAGTCACCACACCATTAGCCAATGTCATTCCAAGCACATCATCAATAACCGTGACACAGGTAGTAATCACATCTCCCACCTTAGGACATCCAGTGATCTCAAGGTTTCTGATAGCTCCGATAAAACCAAGTTGAATACCCTTTTTCAAGATATACTTGTTCACATATCCTATCCTCGCTGCACATGTCTGGGCGATATTCTCAACCAAACCAGGAGCAGAAAATACACCATCACAGACAAAGATATTATTCTCTTTTATTTCGGTCTCTGTAACAGTCGTTTTCTCATCAAAAGCCGTGAGTTTTCCAACCATCACAAAAGGCTCCTGCTGAGGCAGAAGTTCATGTATATCTATATTTCTGAGGGATTCCTCTGTTACCATATTTTATAAAAGTCTAAGGACTAAGGCTCTTGACATTTGGCTTTATTGCCAGAACTCATAGAAATTATACCATTGATGCGGATATTTCCTCACCATTCTCTCCAGTTCTGATACATACGCTTTTGACAACTGGTCTATCTGTTCCTTACGCGAAACCGTCTTGTCGTATTCAAGTGGAGTGACATAGACATGGTATTTCTTCATCGACTCCTTCATGACATTAACAGCCAAGACATCAAGTTCTCTCATCGTGGCAACACTAAGCGGTCCTTGCGGGAAACGTGCCTTTGCACCAAGGAACATCTGTTCCACATAACGCGGAGACCCATTGAATCTGTCAGCTGGCAAACTAACGGTCTCACCTCTCTGAAGTGCTCCATTTATCTCAAAGAGATGGCTCATATCAGGCTTTACGGATATCATCTGGATATTGGTGGATGCGAACATCTTGTTCCTATTTTCTGTCACCGATTCCTTCTCACCGTCAAACACAAGGGCATAAAACACTTTCGGGTCTGAGGTAAGGGTATAACCTGCAATCTCATAATTACCTATATGGGCACTCATCTGAATGAACCCTTCAGGCTTAGAGGCATGCTCAAGGAATCTATCATAACCATCAATTTCTATCTCAAACTTCTTTCCGGCATACATGCCGAACCTATCCACAACCACCTGTCCAAACAAACAATGATTGACATAGGTATTCCATGCTGCCCTCAGTCTGCCATAGCCAAAACGCTTTCTGTAAAAGCGATATGCCACGCTACGACTGCCATTAGTATTGAGAATCAGACATACAGGAACAACAAAAACGGCCACAAAAGCATATAATAGCCTTATATCCATGACCTTCATCACAGCTATAAGTGCTCTATGCATACCTCCACTACCGAAGGTTGTTCCCGCCCATTGTTGCATGAGATATCAGTTCATAGTGTATAGTTCATAATTCATAGTAAACCAACGTGCGCCAACAAACTATGAACTATGCACTATGAATTATGAACTAACAATTCACCTTACTCTCGATATAATCATAGAACTGAGAAAGTGTCTGAACACCAGCCATTTCCTCCGGCTTAATCTTGAAACCGAAGTTCTTTTCTACGATTACAACGATATCAACGAAATCAAGACTGTCAATACCGAGGCCAGCTTTCAACTCTGCCTCTGGGGCAATCTTTTCTTCATCGATTTCCAAATCCTCTACAAGGAAGTTATTTACTTTCTCTTCTACTTCTTGACGTGTCATTTTTATTTACTATTTAACTATTTACTATTTACTATTTTTTTGTCTAAAGCCTTTGACCTTTGACCTTAGACTATTTTATTCTACAAACCATGATACTATGGCATTGTCCAAGACCATCATATATCTGTTCAACCTCAAGACCAGCCTCATTCACCAATCTGGTCATATCTTCAGAATGATACATCTTACTATTGCCATTGGCCATAGCAGTAAAGTACAGACTTGTCATCGTCAAACAGAAGGCTGCGGTCTCAAACCTTTGTCTATCCCACAATGTCTCCATAATGAAGATACGTGTATCGGCATCCATTACGGTCTTTGCTCGTGTAAGGATACTGACAATCTCCTCTTCTGAGAAACAATCAAGGAACTGACTCATCCAGATAGCATCAAGACCTCCTTCCCTCTTCGGGAATGCAGCATCCTTGTCAAGCAGATTTATGCCATAGCCCTTGATACGCTCTGCACCTTCCTTGCCCTTCGTATTCTCCTTCATCATACCTATCTGCTGAGGAAGGTCGAGAATCGTCACCTCTACATTCTTGTCATATCCAACACATTGCAACGCCCACTTACCAGTATTGCCACCAACATCATACAGAGAACGTACCTTGTGTTTCTTGAACACTATCTCCAATGCCTCTGGGAAAGAAGAGTCGCTATAGAAATGATCAAAACCAAACCAGCTATCCTGCACTTGCTTAGGCAGAGAGGAAAGTCCTTCATAAATCGTCGGCCAATCTCCCAGCCACTTCAATCCTGCAGGCCTACCCTCTTTCATAGACTCCTCCAGATTGAATAATCCCTGATAGTTTACATCATGATTGAAGTCGATATTCACCCTTGTTGCCGGATCATTAAGCAGGAAAAATCCCGTTTTAGTAATCGAATACTTATCCGTTACATCATCTATAATCACGGTACCAATGCTTAGAGATGCCTCAAGAAGACATTTAACAGCATATTTTGACAAACCTGTCTTCTCTACGACCTCGTCCTCTGTCAAACCATCTTTGCTATCGCAAAGCGCATCAAGGATACCAAATTTTACCACCAGACGGGATGCCTGAAACACGATAGGTCCCCACGCTATGAACTCCGCCAAACGCTGAGCCTCACGCGCAGACATATCGTCTTTTGTGTACCTTTTCTTTAAATCAGGAAATAAATTCATTATATAAAAATCAGGTCTTTGGTTATGTTTTTTCTTCTTAAAAATCAAACCCCATTGCTATGAAGACGTTAGTCATAACATCATAGCTATCGTAACTATAATAGTTATAGCTTTCTGTTACCTTCCTATTGTCTTGAAGCGCAAAACCAGCAGAAACCGACAAACCATGCTTTTCTCCGATTTTGAACCTGCAACCCATGCTAGTTGAAAAATAAGCTCCTGAATAAGAAGGAGAATAACCTAATTTCACGTCAACAAATGGATTGATTTTCACATTTACGAAATCAGACCTGAAATTAAAGTAGATTGGCACAGAACTTTTGTCGTCATCCATGTAATATCTGAATCCTACACCTGCACCCAGAAAGACATACGAATTCAACTGATAGCCTGCAGAAAGGTTGAGAACAGGAGAATTATCACCATCATCATCATTTGATTCCATCTCATAACCTAATTCCGCTATAGCACGGAACCCACGCTTGAGACCATTTCTTGAAATCTTTGGAACTTCTTCCTCCTCCTTTACAACTTTCTCTTTGGTAATCTTCAGGACCTCATCCATATTATAAACGAACAAACTACCATCAGAAGTCTGTATTTTAAGCGATTCTGTGGGAATCTGCTCGATAACCAAACCCTTTATGATACTTCCGTTCTTAAGATAAACTACATCTTTCATATCCTGTGCCATCATACCAACATAACATGACAAGGCAGCAAGGAGCATAAATATCTTTTTTATCATTGTGTCTGTTCGTCGTTAAATATACTTTCTCAGTATAGTACCTAACTTTTTTCCTGTGCTCTTGGCACCGTCTTTGATAAGATTCAGCTTTGTGCCAAACATACCGCCTTTGCCAAACAAGCCTGCAATACTACCGACAATCTCTCCTTTCTTGTCAATAAGCTGCACAACAAAAGAATAATCGCCTTTAGGACTAATTGTAGTTACCACGACTTTGACTGTCCAATCTGATTCCTTGCCAAAATTCAAATAGCAAACGTTTTTCAAGGCTGCATTCGCATTTTGCAAAATCAGGTCTTCAACATCCGACTTATCCACTTTCCAGTCTTTCTCATACTCTGCAAACTCAGCCTCTGATCTGTTATGAATCTTTATATATTCAATCTCCAGATTAGCAGTCCTCTTATACAAAGCCTCAAAGGAGCCTGTCACAACTTCTGTACTTAACGGAGCCTGCGCATAGCTACAGAGAGACAGACACGCAAACAAAATAAATAAGATCCTTCTCATTTTATTTAATTACTTAGCCTTCTTGATAAGCTTCACAACCCACTCACCAAGTTCCTCGTATGCATCTCTACGACGAGCCTCATTGCCAAATCCACCACCAGGAACGCCATCAGCATCAAGCACAGCGAAAGTCTCTGTACTACCATTCTTGGTAAATTCTACAGTACTGTTAAAGTGAGCATCACCAGCACCCATACCTACCCACACAGCGACGGCGGTATTACCATAGTTAAAATCTTTTACCTTGACAGTAATGATATACTGAGCCTGATCTTTCTCTGTTGTCACATTAACATACTTGCTCTTACTTACAGCAGCTGCAAACTCAGCTTCCGCCTCTGCAAGTTCCTGTGGATAGTTTGCTACCCAGTCTTCACCTTTTGCCTTTAGAAAAGCATCAACATTCTGACCTTCCAATGTAGCAGCAGAATAATCCCAAACGATATACACAAAAGAACCACCAGCCGCCTTAATCTCTGCAAGTGAACCGCTCTTAATTGTTACATCATCCTTAGCAAACATTGTTATTACAGAAAACAATGCTACCATCAAAAACAAAAATTTCTTCATTTCTTACCTTTATTTATTTGTATAATATATTTTCTTAAATATTCGACTACTTTTTAAAGTCTTTACTATAACCTACTTTAGTTTTGCTAATACCTCACCAAATTTCTTAAAGCTCTTCCATGTAGCTTCTTTGGTAAAATAGTCTTCAGCTCCAGTAAGTTTCGTTATCTTAATGAGACAAACTTCTTCATTAGAAGACAAATCTGTAACAGTAGCAGTTCCCCAAACACGGACATACTTGCGGCCAAAAGCACCTACTGTAGCATGCAGATTTTCAAATTTGATAACTATCTTGTATTGTGGTTTTTCTTCTTTTCCTACGATTTTAAGTTTCTTACCTGAAGAATTAAAAGCATCTATAAACGTTGATTGTGATGTATTTATCAATTCATCATATTCTTCGTTAAAATGCTGTTTTAGAGTCTCTTCTTTCTCCCAAGTCGTATTCGAGAAATCCATTTCAACACAAGCGCTTGTTCCTGTATCCAAAAACGAAGTCGATCCATAAACGATTCTAAGCGGACTTGCTGCATTTACAGTAACAGCAAGAAATGCAGTTATTAAAAATAAAAAAAGCTTTTTCATGATTCAAAAAGACTTGATTTTATATCTTCTTAATTACAAGCGCACTATTAGTTCCACCAAAACCGAAAGAGTTGCTGAGAACCACGTTAACCTCGGTATCAACGGTCTTAGCTGCGATATTAAGTTTTGCAGAATGTTCGTCAGGATTCTCGAAATTTATATTAGGAGCAACAAAGTTATTCTGCATCATAATAGCTGAATATACAATCTCAGAAGCTCCTGCCATCCAGCACTCATGACCTGTCATTCCCTTTGTTGAACTTATAAGGGCATGCTGTCCATGGAACATACGATCCAAAGCAATAGCCTCATACATATCTCCCTGACGGGTACTTGTGGCATGAGCGTTGATATAGTCAATATCCTTTACATCCACACCTGCATCCTGCAAGGCACGTGACATAGCAATAACGCTACCCTCATCACTTGGCTGACTGATAACTGCCGTTCCGTTTGAAGAGAAACCATAACCCACAACCTCTGCGATTATCTTAGCACCACGAGCC
This sequence comes from uncultured Prevotellaceae bacterium, assembly GCA_946406435.1. Classification (GTDB taxonomy): domain Bacteria; phylum Bacteroidota; class Bacteroidia; order Bacteroidales; family Bacteroidaceae; genus Prevotella. Next base: position 40,849 of record CAMJKP010000004.1, read on the forward strand.
ACAGCATGGTCGTAATCCTCAAGAACAAGAGCGGCAGCACCACCACTTGGAATCAAGCCGTCACGATCACGCTCAAATGGACGTGAAGCCTTTGTAGGCTCATCCATACGCTTCGAGAATGCTCCCAGAGCATCAAAAGAAGCCATAGAATAATAGTTCACCTCCTGAGCTCCGCCACAGAGAACCGTATTCTGAAGTCCCTGCTTTATGAGCATATATGCAAGACCAATAGAGTGACTGCCACTTGCACAAGCCGCACTCACGCTAAAGTTCACGCCTCTTAAATGGAATACCGTACTCATATTCATGTTTACGGTTGAGTTCATAGCCTGAAAGATGAAGTTCTGACCGAGAAGCTCAGTATCGCGCTTCTCTTCCATAATCTTAGCCGACTCAATAACAGGCTTTGCCGACGAGTCATTACCGAAGATACAGCCAACCTCATTCTGCAACAGATACTCATCGCTTATCTCCGCCATCTCGAAAGCCTGACGGGAAGCCATATATGCATATTCAGCCTCCTCTGAGAAGCCTCTACGCATATGGCGGTCGATAAGTCCCTTGAGCTTTGGCTGCTCAACAATACCTGTCAGACACGACTGATAGCCATATTCCAGACGCTCCTTCTCAAGTCCGATACCTGACTTTCCCTCATAGAGGGAGTTCTTCACTTCTTCTATTGTAGTTCCCAGGCAAGACCATATGCCCATACCTGTTATTACGACTCGTTTTGCCATAAATAAAAAGCCCCCCACCTTCTCCCCCGAGGGGGAGGGATTTTATATAGCTTTTTTCGCTACTGGGGAATAATTAATTTCCTATTTTCTCGAATTACTACTATCTAAACCTCCCCCCTCGGGGGAGACGAAGGGGGGCTAGTACAACCCTCCATTTATCGAAATACACTCGCCCGTGATATACGAAGCAGCATCAGAGAGAAGGAACTTCACAAGGGCAGCCACCTCCTCCGGCTTGCCAAATCTGTTCATAGGCACAAGCTTCTTCAGCTCATCCTGTGGCAGATCCTTGGTCATATCAGTCTCGATGAAACCGGGAGCAACGGCATTTACATTCACGTTTCTTGCAGCCGTCTCCTGTGCAAGAGCCTTCGTAGCACCTATCAGAGCAGCCTTGGCAGCACTATAGTTCACCTGTCCCGGCATTCCCTTCAATCCTGAAAGCGAAGCCATATTGACAATCCTACCACCATGCTTGCGCATCATCATCTTGGTAAGGAGATGACTTGTGACATTATAGAAACCATTGAGTGTGACATTAAGAACAGCATGCCAGTCAGCCTCAGGCATCATAAACATAAGATTATCCTTCCTGATACCTGCATTGTTCACAAGATAGGCTATATAGTCTTCTGGATGATTAGCCTCCCAACTGTCAAGAGAAGCATCCACCTGAGCCTTGTCAGCCACATCAAACTGCATAAGTTCAGCCTTACCGCCAGCAGCCTCTATGTCAGCCTTTACAGCCTCAGCCGCCTCTTTATTACTCTGATAGTTTATTATCACAGGAATCTCCATATCAGCCACGGCAAGACATACTGCCCTACCCAGACCTCTTGATCCACCTGTTACGAGTGCATATTTCATATATAAAAATTAAAAATAGCCCCTCACCTGTCCTACGGACACCCTCTCCCCAAAGGGCGAGGGAGATATTACATTTGTTCGTTTACGTGGGATTATTACTAACTTTTCCCTCGCCCTTTGGGGAGAGGGTGTCCGTAGGACGGGTGAGGGGCTGTTAGTACCACCTTTTCTATTCTATCTTCTCCAAACAATTCTTCGGGATATAGGCTGTAGAGATAAATCCTATACCATCAATATTCACACCAACGCGCGTCTGTCCCTTGAGACGGACAATATGCCCTACAAGTCCTTCAAACACGCCTTCGGTAACTCTTACTAAATCATTTTCCTTGAAGATGAATGATGTCTGCCTAAAAATCTTATCCTCGGCATCAGCATCCACCCATCTTCTGAAAGAATCCATCTGTCTGTCAGGAATCACAACAGGGGTACGACCTGTTCCGATAGGTCTGCCAAACTCATCCTTGTGCGGCTGATAGCTGAAATGAAGGAAAGACAGAGGTTCTCTGCCAACCAACTTGGCAAGCACACTTTCCTTACTACGCACAAACAGATTATTCGGGATAATACTTACAAGGACATTCTTTGTCTTCCCTGCAATATTACGTTTCTTATACCATTGCGGAACATACGCACTCTCCACTCCCTCCATCTGCATCAGAATCTCCTCTGCCTTCTTCTCCTGCCCATACGCAGCACGCATAAGGAACCACTTGTTTCCTACATCTGACGTACGGATACAATTGGGGGACACCCCTTCAAAAGACTTTTGGTAGAGGATGGTAGCATTTTCTGCTACATTTTTCTGTAAATTGTCTCCTAAAACGGAGATTTTCTGCCCATTAACCAATGCGGCAGAAGATATTGACATATCAGAAATGATTACAAGGTTTTGATATATGTCGCAATACTGGCATCGCTTATTAGCAATAAATGCCAGAAATATTTGGCAAAAATACACTTTTTTTCCCGAGAAAACAAGAAATAACGATGATATTTTCCTTCTCCAACACTTTTTAAGATAATAACAGCACAAAACTGCATCTTCCACACACTCCCCCACCCCTAAATTTGCATTATTGTCCCTCTCGCTCGAACTTCCTTTTTTGCCACGTTTTTTCTGGATTGTAAGAATTTCAATCACGACCCCAAATTAGAACATCTGTGATAAACAAAAAAGGCTCACATAATGTGAGCCTTTATTAATTTATGTCCCGAGAAAAAGCGCCCTCAAAGTCATTTTGATAATATTATTTACAAAAGACTTACGGCTACTCTTTTTCCAAGACCACCAAATATTCGTGATAGAGTTGACAATTGTATATCAGTCCTGCCATTCTCTACACGCGAGATAAAACTTTTCTTTGTCCCTATCTTTTGCGCTAACTCTTCTTGAGTCATTCCCGCTTTCTTGCGTTCAAGTTTCAAACGTTCACCAATAATGAACGCATCACAACTGAGTTCAAAAGCATCACGCTCTGGTGTACCAACCTCACCAAAGTCTTCTGCTATCATATCCTCTATTGAACCACATCCTATTTTCTTCAATTCCTCTTGTGTCATAATTACTTTACGTTATTTAGTGATGCCTTAGCAGCAAAATATTCTTCTTTTATCCTAATCGCACGTTCAATTTCCGAAGTTGGAGTCTTTTGCGTTTTCTTCTGAAAAGCATTAAAAAGAATAACGAGATTCCCTTCATCAAAACAGCAGAATATACGATATATATTACCATTATGTTCTATGCGGATTTCGTAAAGGTCTTTGACTCCTTCTATTTTCTTTAGAAATTTTACTGGTATGATATCCTCAGACATTATATAGATGAAAACCTGGTAGATTTTCATAAGCACATCCTTGCTCAATGTGCGCTTGAACTCCTTGAAATAGTCCTTAAACGGAACTATCGTTCGTTTATAATCTCTGCGGTCACCCATATATAATTGCTTATTTCGGTTACAAAGTTAACGAATTAGTAAACAATATCCAAATTTTCTACAATATTTCTTCACAAAAAAACATAGAAACAGCAAAAAGCTCACGAAATGTCAAACCTAAGTATCCTCGTAGCCTTACAACGAAGATACAAAATCATGTCATAGTCAGAATAGATGCAGGAAGAAATCTGATTAGGACTTAGGTTCAATAACCTACGGCATTCTAAGTTTGTTTTCTTTTATTTCATTCAAGATCTCATCAAACTTCTGCTCTACCCATTCATACACTTCTCCATTGATGATTTTGTCAGCATTATCATAGCCAAAATATTTCATGTAAGAAGGCAGATATTCCCATCCATACGGCCAGCCTTCATCAGGTTTCTCAGACAAACAAACCATTTTCGAATAATCTTTCTTGAATATTTTATTACTTCTATTTGTTTGATTATACCAACTTACTCCAACACGAAGATCACTCCACGTGTTTTTACCTGACCACAGAAAAATCCCATAATACTTCCAGCAATCTTTATACATGTAAAAACCATTATCACCTCTATCTGCACTATAATAGAATTTCATTTTTTTGCTTTCTGCATATTTACATAGAGGCTTGAACAGATATTCCTCAATAATAGAGTTTAGCCAACGATCTCTCATACAGAGTATCTCTTTCACGGCAAGTATATTATTCTTTTGAGTCAAAAGATTAAGAAGTTTCTTTGAATTATTATCATCCATAGTATTTCCCAAAACTTTTTTAAGATGTAATTTATACTGATTAATGATGACCTTCATATTTTGGTTTGGAGAACTCTTACACGAACAGTTATCTAGCCACAACAAAATGTCATTGAATGACAAGCATTTACAATCAAAACGTTCACCTCCAGTAGTTTTTTTATCTGCTTTTCTACCATCTTTTGTTAGATAAACAAGAATGCTATCTACATATTTGTCTATCGCATAATTATGATACCTCAACAACTGCCTATTTTGATCCTCATCTCATGGTTTGTTTTCAATTATTAAAGCGTGTTTTCCATCTTCTATGATTATATCTACCCTTCCGCCTGTTGTTTCAGTCATACGACCAATATAACGTTCCGTAATTTTTCTGACAGAATTAGGCTTAACCCGCTTGGCTTCTAATGGGAAATCATCACGTTCCAATATGTGGAGAAATTGTTTCAGATAGAAATCGCCAGCTCCATGACTACCATGAGGGTCTAATAATTCGGCAATTATGGCAGAATGGAGTTTTACTTCTTCATCCCATAACCCTACAACAGAAAACACATCAAACTCCTCACCTTTTTGATATGATTTAGCACGAAATTTTTCTGCTTTCTGCCGAATAGCCTCTACTTTATTTAACAAATTCTGTATTTTTCCCATATTTTTCATTAGTATGGGGATTATCACTTATGATGTTATCTTTTGTTCTTTATAACAAAAGTATATTTGCAAAAGTATAGATTTTTTACGAAACACACAAATTTTCCAACGAGAAATTTTATAATCATAATATTTTTAAGAGTTATCGCGTTTTTTGTGCTTTTGTTTTCTTTTTCTTCCGAAATAATTTGTAAATTTGCAGGCAGTAACAAGGTAGATACTCCATACATACTCCATAGATACTCCATACATACTCCATAGTTTTTATGGAGTATCTATGGACAACAGATGGTCTATTGATGGAGTATATACATAGTTAAAAGAATATATTTTAGAAAGGAAAAGATATGGTTAAAGTAAAATCTTCATTAGGAACAATGGTTGGCAACTCTGGTAATATGAGCTATTTTGAGGTGAATGGCGTGACTATCGGCAGGTCAAAACCTACAAAAATGGGAAACCCAAAGACTGAGGCGCAGATGAAACAGCGCATCAAAATCAACAATATTCTCAATACATACAAATATATCAAAGAGTATTTACAGCAGAATTTTGAAGGCACAATTGGCTATAAGAGCGCATCGAGCTTTTTCCGTAGCTATAACCTGATGAAGACTCCCGTTTGGCTGACGAAGGCACAGAAGGAGTCGTATAAGTTTGTGCTTGCCCCTTACGTGGTGGCTCAAGGGCGTATCAATTCCGTCGGTTATGAGTTCAAGGATGGCGCGTTCGTTTCTGATATTAATGTCGGGGATTTGGAAATAAACGACGAGACGGAGGAGAGTGTGCTTTCGTCTGTTATATGCGGAAATAACGAGGGTTGGACGAATAATGACACCTTGCAGGTGATTCTTTTGAGACAAAAACGTGTAGCGGCTTTAGACGAGGAAATTGCACATCCTACGTGCTGTTCGATTGTCGTTAGCCTTGACAAGGCAAGCGCATCGAAGATTGGCGAGATTCCTATTCTTGAGAGCCTGTCGAATATGTCTCGCTTCTCATTATGTAATATTGACGGCAAACTATCTGTAAGGGTTGCCGATACGGATGAATACACTTTCGCCTTTGCCGTTGTTCATGGTCGTGGACAAGGCAGAGACAAGATTGTTTCCTCTCAGCAACTTTGCCTTAGCGATACCGCCCTTTACGATAGCTATTGCAGTAGCGAAGCGTTCAACAAAGCCTACGAAAGTTACAAATGAAGAACAAAAAGCAAATAACAGAAATTATAATGTGCATGCTGAAATGCTCATTTGCAGCTACAGTATTGAATCCGGGCACATTTTTGGCTTTTATTATGGCACCATTTTTATTTCTGTATTTTGTAGTGGCTTATATTATAATGGGCACTCCTCTTTTTTATCTGCTAAGAAAAAAGTCATGGGGTATTCACATTATGGCAGCATGGCTTATTATTAATGTCATTTTGACTTCTGTTCTTACTTATCTTTTATTCATCATTGAAACGGGACCGAAGGGAATTATCTGTCCTGCGACATTTATTATTACAGGTATTCTGTCTATAATATCTGTCATCTATTTATGTCGCAAAACAAATGAAGAAATGGATATCTATTGATATGGAATGACAGAGGAGAAAAGAATAAAATAGAAAGAGTAAAGAGTAATGTCGATAGTATTTTTGGCGAAAAGCCACTATCTACATTACTCTTTACTCTTTTTTACTTTACACTAATCTTATCCTCCGAAGTTGTCGAAGCGGATCATGTTATCCTCAACGCCAAGTGAGTGGAGAAGATCGAGAACGGTCTTAGCCATCATTGGAGGTCCGCAGAGGTAGTACTCACAATCCTCTGGAGTCTCATGCTGCTTGAGGTATGTATCGCCCATAACTGGAGCTACGAAGCCTGGAGTATATTTGATTCCTGCTGCATCTGCCTTTGGATCTGGACGGTCGAGGGCAAGATGGAAGTGGAAGTTAGGGAAGTCCTTCTCAAGCTGGAGGAAGTCGTCGAGGAATGGGATTTCCTCAAGAGCACGTGCACCATAGAAGTAGTGCATTGGACGCTGACGATCCTCTGGAGCAATACCATGACCTTTGAGCATGTGCATGATCTGTGCACGGAGAGGAGCCATACCGGCACCACCACCTACCCAGATCATCTCACGACCTGTGCCATACTGTGGACGGAACTCACCATAAGGGCCTGACATGATTACCTTGTCGCCTGGCTTGAGTGAGAAGATATAAGAAGAAGCAATACCTGGGTTTACATCCATGAAGCCTGTACCCTGATCCTTTGGCTTGAATGGAGGAGTAGCGATACGCACGTTAAGTGTGATGATATCGCCCTCGTCAGGATAGTTAGCCATAGAGTAAGCACGGATTGTTGGCTCTGGGTTTACGCACTTGAGGCCGAACAAGCCGAACTTCTCCCATGCTGGGAGGTAAGTATCACCGATAAGAGACTTGTCGAAGTCCTTGTCGTAGTCGAGTTCGAATGCAGGGATGCGGATCTGAGCATAAGAACCAGGCTCAAAGTCCATGTGCTCGCCAGGAGGAAGAGCCACCTTGTACTCCTTGATGAATGTAGCCACGTTACGGTTTCCAATAACGGTACACTCCCATTCCTTAACGCCCAATACAGACTCAGGAACCTTTACTTCCATATCACCCTTGATCTTAGCCTGACAGCCGAGACGCCAGTGGTCCTTGATCTCCTTACGAGTGAAGTGAGGCTTCTCAGAGTCGAGAATCTCGCCACCTCCCTTGAGAATCTGGAGTTTACACTGACCACAGCTTGCCTTACCACCACAAGCAGATGGAAGGTAGATGCCGTTCTCATTAAGGGTAGCCATAACAGAACCACCCTGATTAACGGTCAGTTTGGTATCGCCATTCACAGTCAGAGTAACCTGACCGCTTGGGCTGAGATATTTCTTTGCTACCAGCAGTACTATTACAAGTACGAGGATAACCACGAGGAATACCCCTATGCTGAGTAAATTAAATGCTATGTTCATAATTGTTATTTACAATTTACCATTTAAGGGTTTTACAACTTCAGTCCTGAGAAACACATCATAGCGATAGCCATGAGACCTACGGTGATGAATGTGATACCGAGACCACGGAGAGGCTTTGGAACATCGCTGTATGCCATCTTCTCGCTGATAGCGCCCATGCTGACGATAGCAAGGAGCCAACCGAAGCCTGAACCGAGAGCATATACGAACGCATCAAGGACACTACCGATATACTGTGTGTTGGATGGATCGAGGTTGATACGCTGCTGCATGAAGAGCGAAGCACCCATGATAGCACAGTTTACGGCAATCAATGGAAGGAAGATACCAAGAGCTGCATAGAGTGATGGAGAGAAACGCTCTACAACCATTTCCACGAGCTGCACGATACCAGCGATGACTGCGATGAAGAGGATGAAAGCAAGATAACTGAGATCCACGCCTTCTACGAGACAGTCAGGACCGAGAATCTTGGTCTGGAGCAGATAGTTGGTAGGAACGGTAACGCAGAGCACGAATGTAACGGCGAGACCGAGTCCGAGAGATGTCTTCACGTTCTTACTAACGGCAAGGAATGAACACATACCGAGGAAGAAAGCGAAGATCATGTTGTCCACGAAGATGGACCTAAAGAATAGATTTATCAATTGTTCCATTATTTCTCCTCCTTATAGAAATAAGCACGATGAATCCAGATTACAACACCGATCATAATAAGTGCCATAGCAGGCATTGTCATCATACCATTATTAATATAGCCGAAGTCGTATGCACCTTCTGGGATAATCTGATAGCCGAGAAGAGAACCACGACCGAGCAACTCACGGAAAGCACCTACGATAACGAGGATAAGACCATAACCGAGACCATTGGCGAAACCGTCAATGAGTGACTGTACAGGACCGTTCTGCATAGCGAATGCCTCAAGGCGACCCATGAGAATACAGTTGGTAATGATAAGACCTACATATACAGAGAGCTGAACGCTAACATCGTATGCGAATGCCTTGAGAATCTGTGAAACGATAGTTACCAGAGCAGCAACTACAACAAGCTGTACCACGATACGGATACGTGTTGGAATAGTGTTGCGCAGTATTGAGATGATGAGGTTACTGAACGCCGTAATAACAGTAACGGCAAGTCCCATCACTAAAGCCGGTTTAAGCTGAGAGGTAACAGCGAGAGCCGAACAGATACCAAGCACCTGTACGAGCACAGGGTTGAGCACGTTGATCGGAGCTGTGAAGACCTCTTTCATTTTACTGTTAGCCATAATTTTGTTTTTAATTAGGCCTCTCCCCCCGCCCTCCCCCGTAGGGAGGGAGCCGATTCGACATTGGGGGATCGGCTACATTACTAATTACTTTTAAGATTCTGCCTTTCGCCTTCCAGCTCCCTCCCTACGGGGGAGGGCGGGGGGAGAGGCCGCCTTATTACTTCTTCAAAGCTGCATTATACTTCTTGAAACCATCCTGAAGCATGTCACTAACACCATTTGATGTAAGTGTAGCACCAGTAACGGCATCAACCTCGCTCTGAGGGTTCTTTACCTCGCTTGACTTCAGAACCTTGATAACTGGTGTACCGGCAGCATCATAGATAGTCTTGCCGATGAACTTATCCTGCCAAGCCTTTGAGTCCTTGATCTCGGCACCAAGACCTGCAGTCTCACCTTCATGGTTGAAGTATGCGCCATAGATGGTATTACCATCCTCAGCAACTGCGATATAACCCCAGATAGGTCCCCAAAGTCCCATACCATATACAGGAACAACAGAGATCTTCTTTCCATCTACATTACAGATATAGAGAGCGAGCTTGCCAGCCTTATAGTCAGCGCTGTTGAGCTTGAAACCAGCCTTCTCACCACCCTGTTCGCCAGCCTCAACGATGTTACCATCAACATCAACGATAGCGTCGGCAGTAATGACCTCCTGATACTTCTTTGCACTTGCATCGTTAGAGAGGTCACGGATATTGAGAGCTGCAAGTATCTGCTTCTTCTTGTCAAGAGCCACATTCACGTCCTGTGTAGGCTTGAGTGAACTGCTGATGAAAGCGAGCAGGAAAGCCACGATGACAACCATCACGCAGCTGTATGCTATGATATAAGCATTTGAATTTGTATTCAGTTTTGCCATAGTTCTACTTCTTTACACGGTTAAGACGCTTGTTGATATTTCTCTGAACTACGAAGTAGTCTATTGTAGGAGCCATCATGTTACCGAAGAGGATAGCAAGCATCATACCCTCTGGGAAACCAGGGTTCATCTGACGGATGATAACCGCAAGAGCACCGATGATGAAACCATAGATGTACTTACCAGTTTCTGTACGAGCAGATGTAACAGGGTCGGTAGCCATGAATACTGCACCGAAGCAGAAACCACCGATAGCGAACTGGTGATACCACTCTACTGTGCTCTGGCCTGTTGCCTGGAAGATATAGCTAAGAACTGCACCGCCAGCAAATACGCTGAACATTGTCTTCCAAGATGCGATACCTGTCCAAAGGAGGATAATAGCACCGATAGCGATAGCGATAACGCTTGTCTCACCGATAGAACCAGGGATAAGACCGATAAAGCTATCCATGAGAGATGCAGTAGGAGCACTACCTGTAGCCATCTGACCAAGAGGAGTAGCACATGTGAATCCGTCAGGAAGTGTGTTACCGAAGCCCCAGATGCTCTCTGTGCTTACCCACACTGTGTCACCAGACATCTTTGTTGGATAAGAGAAGAAGAGGAACGCACGTGCGAGGAGTGCCACGTTGAAGATATTCATACCTGTGCCACCGAAGATCTCCTTACCGAAGATAACAGCGAAGGCAACAGCGAGTACGATAACCCAGAGTGGACAACCTACAGGAAGAATCATTGGGATAATGATACCACTTACGAGGTAACCCTCCTGAATCTCCTCGTTCTTCCATTGAGCCCAAGCGAACTCAATGCCAAGACCTACGATATAACTTACAATAATCTTTGGCAGCACTACCAATGCGCCATAGATGAACATATCAAGGAAAGAACCATCCACATGGGCTGCCTGATAGTTCTGATATCCTATGTTGTACATACCGAAGAGAAGTGCAGGCATAAGAGCAATCACTACCATTGACATGATACGCTTTGAGTCAATGGCATCATGGATGCTCGCACCTGACTTGGCTGTAGTATTTGGTACGTACAGGAAAGTCTCGAAACCATCGAAGACGCTGCGGAAAGCATGAAGCTTACCACCTTCCTCGAAGTTTGGCTTTATTTGATTTAGATAATTTCTTAAGAAGCTCATTACTCATTTTCCTTTCTCAGCACGTCAAGACCTTCGCGGACGATGCGCTGCAATTCAAGTTTACTACTATCAACGAACTCTGCGAGGGCGAAGTCCTCTGGACTTACCTCGTAGATACCGAGCTGCTCCTGCTTGTCGATGTCGCCAGTGATGATTGCCTTGATGAGATACTCAGCATAGATATCCATAGGAAGAACGCTGTCATACTCACCACTCATAATCATGTGACGCTCACCACCCTTTACACGAGCGTCGAGCTTATACTGCTTCTTACCGAAGAGCCAAGAGAAGTAACTGCGGTTTACAGAGAACTGACCGAAACGAGGCATGATCCAACCAAGGATCTCGTCTGCGTTGTTTCCCTCAGGAATAGCTATAATCTCGCTGCTATGAGCACCGAGAGTTACTGCTACAGCTGAAGCCTGCTGTGTTGTAGCAACAGCCTTACCTGTAAGAGGATTACCCATGATAACACGAGCGTTGGCATCTACGTTTACTGTCAACTGCTGACCAACGAGTGCGTCAACATATCCGTTCTCCTTCATCTCGCTACCTGCAACGGCAACGGTACGAGTGAGATTTACCTTACCTGTGTTGAAAAGACGGCCAAAGAAGATAACTGCACTTGGCTCAACTGTCCAAACAATCTCTCCCTTGTTCACTGGATCAATGTTGTTAACCTGAACACCAACATTACCAGCAGGACACTTACCGCGGAACTCAACAACCTCTACGTCGCTAAGGCTCATAGACTCATTAACGCCTACATAGACCTTTGCAATCTTTGCGAGTGCAGAAAGACCAGTCTGGAAGTCAGCCTCCTGTCCCTTGAGCTCGAAAGAGAAATCACCAGCGAGTGGCATATCCCTAAAAGCAGAGACGAAGATTGCCTTTGGTGCTGTCTCCGGATTTGTAGAGATAGCGTATGGCAACTGGTTAATGTACCCGAAGAGGCCTGCGTCGAGCAGAGCGTTCTTCACTGCTTCTGCGTCAAGAGACTTCACATCCTTCTTTCCGAAATCCACAAACTCCTGCTGTGCATCAGCCTCAACCTGAACGCTGAGCAGCTTACGACGGTCACCGCGCTCCACGAGCTTTACGGTACCGCTGACTGGAGAAGCAAACTTCACCTGTGGAAAGTCTTTGTTGACGAACAAAGCATCACCAGCCTTGACCTTATCGCCTTCCTTCACCACAACCTTAGGCTTCACGCCTTCAAAGTCGGCAGGATTCAAGGCAAATACATTTCCTGCAGACAAGTTCACCTTCTTTGGCTCTGCCTTACCTGCAAGATTAATGTCAAGACCTTTTGACAATTTAATTACACGTGTCATTTTACTTATCTATTAAACTTACTGAATTTTATCTCACAAAAGATCATTTCCAATACTACGCCCTTCTTCATGCGAAGAAAAAAAATGCGTGTCAGTCAAAAAGACTGGCGCACGTTCAAAAATTCGTGCACAAAGTTAGTAAAAAAAAACGTCTTTTTTACCTATTTTTCCATTTTTATTTAATAATGTTGTGCATTTCTTCGTTTTTCTGTTTCTTAATTATTAACTTTGCAAACCCGATTTAACAAAAATTTATCACAAAATGAAAATATGTTACATTGTGGCGATGCAAGCCGAAGCCCAACCTTTCATCGATCATTTCGGTGTAAAGGAGGTAAAAGACTTCTTTGCCCCACTTCCTTGCAAACTGTACAGAAGTATCATTTCTATTGACAACGGAAGCTCAGAACTCAACATTGTGCTGAACGGTCAGCAGCATGGCTCCGACCTCGTTGGATGCGAGGCCGCATCAGTTGCTACGCTTGCCGCAATCCAGAAGATCAATCCCGATATCATCATCAACAGCGGCACTTGCGGAGGTTTCAAGAGCGAAGGTGCAACTATTGCACAAGTATTCATTGGCAATGGCGTGATGTTCCACGACCGTCGTGTACCTGGCGATGATGCCTGGGGAACTCAGGCACTCGGCAACTATCCTGTATGGGAAGGCTCCGAGGCTCTTGCCAAGCAACTCGGATTTGAGATGGGTAAGGTCACGACAGGCTCAAGCCTTGACATGCAGCCTTGTGACGAGAAGATAATACACGAGAACGGCGGTCAGCTCAAGGACATGGAAGGAGCTGCGATTGCTTTCGTCTGCTCTCTGTTCAAGAAGCCAATCCTCTTCGTTAAGTCCGTTACCGATCTCTGCGACTCTGGTGCAGAGACCTTTGAGGAATTCTCTAAAAACCTCGCTGCTGCAAGCGAGTCGCTAAGAAAAGCGAACATTCAGATTATCAACAAATTGATCAAATAATAAAATGAAAATAAAAAACTTTCTCGCAATATCACTTTTGGCTCTCGGAGTAAGTGCAAGTGCCAAGGATTACAAATACACAACGGTTGCTGGTGATGCCATGCAGACTCGCATCTACACCTTCGACAACGGTCTAAAGGTATATCTGTCTGTCAATAAAGAAAAGCCACGCATCCAGACATATATCGCTGTGCGTACAGGTTCAAAGAACGACCCTGCCGAGACAACAGGTCTGGCTCACTACCTTGAGCACCTTATGTTCAAGGGAACAACGAAGTTCGGCACAAACAACCCAGAGGCAGAGAAGCCACTTCTTGACGATATCACCAAGCGTTACGAGGAATACCGTCAGATCAAGGATCCTGCTCTCCGCAAGCAGAAATATCACGAGATTGACTCTGTTTCGCAGTTGGCTGCCAAGTATTTCATCCCTAATGAATACGACAAACTCATGGCTACTATCGGAGCTGAAGGCACTAATGCTTTCACGAGCTACGATGTAACATGCTATACCGAGGACATTCCAAGCAACGAGATAGAGAACTGGGCAAAGATCCAGAGCGACCGTTTCCAGAACATGGTAATACGCGGTTTCCATACCGAGCTCGAGGCTGTGTACGAGGAATACAACATAGGATTGTCAAACGACATGAACAAGTGCTTTGACGCTCTCATGGCAAAGGCTTTCCCTAACCACCCTTACGGCACACAGACCGTTATCGGCACTCAGGAGCACCTGAAGAATCCTTCCATTGTCAATATCGAGAACTATTTCAAGAAATGGTATGTTCCGAACAATGTGGCTATCTGTATGGCAGGTGATTTTGACCCAGACAAGACCATTGCCTTACTCGACCAGTATTTTGGCGGTTGGAAAAAAGGCGATGACGTCCGTCAGCCTGTATTCCCCAAGTCAGCCCCTCTTACCGCTCCTGTAGATACTACGGTCGTTGGCCAACAGGCAGAGATGCTGTTGATGGCATGGCCGGCAGAAAGGGCTTCTTCTCTTCAGTGCGATACGCTCTATGTAATCGGTGATATCCTCAGTAATGGCAAAGCCGGACTCATCGACCTCGACCTGAACCAGGCAATGAAAGTGCAAGAGGCACAGGCTGGACTGGAATCACTTCAAGACTACTCCGGATTCCTCTTTATAGGAGTTCCAAAACAGGGGCAGGATCTAAAGGAAGTCCGACAACTTTTGCTCGATGAAATCGGCAAATTAAAGCGTGGAGAGTTCTCCGACGACCTTCTGTCATCGGTCATCAATAACAAGAAACTCAACTTTTTCCGTTCTCTCGACAACAACCGTTTCCGCGTGTCAAGATTTATGAATGCTTTCATCAATGGCACGGAGTGGGAACAGGAAGTGAAGGAAATCGACCGAATGAGTAGAATTACCAAGGAACAGATTGTTGCCTTCGCCAACCGTTTCTTCACCGATGGTTATATCACCGTGTTCAAGACACAGGGCGTGGATTCTCTCCAGAAGAAGATTGACAAACCTGCTATTACGGCTATCCCTACCAACCGCGATCAGGTTAGCCAGTTCGTAAAGGAGATTCAGAATACTAAGGTTGACCCTATACAGCCTGTATTCCTCGATTTCAAGAAAGACCTTACCGTAAGCAAGACAAAGAATGGTCTCCCTCTGCTCTACAAGCAGAACACCGCCGACGGTCTCTTCAATCTCTCTTTCCGCTATGAATTCGGACATGAGGATGACAACCGCTACGACATTGCTGCCGACTACCTCGACTATATAGGCACCGACAAACTCTCCGCTACAGAGGTTAAGCAGCAGTTCTACAAGCTTGCATGCAACATGAACGTTGGTGTGAACGGCGATAACATCAATATCTCACTCAGCGGTCTTAGCGAGAATATGCCACAGGCTCTCGCTCTTCTCGAAGATGTCCTGACCAATGCAAAAGCTGACGAGGAATCATACAAGCAGTATGTTGACCTTATTCTGAAGAACCGTGAGGATGCGAAGAAGGATCAAAACAACTGCTTCGACTACCTTTATCACTATGCTGTCTATGGTCCTCACAACGTTCGTCGTGATGATATGACCGCACAGCAACTGCGTGAAGCCACCCCAAAGATGTTCACCGACCTTATGAAGAATATCTCTGGCTATGAGCACACCGTATTGTATTATGGTCCACTCAGCGAAAAAGAGTTCTCTGATGTAATGAGCAAGTACCACAAGACTGGCAAGAAACTGTTGCCAGCTCCACAGGGACAGCCATTCGAGATGCAGCAGACGCCAAGCAACGAGATATGGATTGCGCCTTACGATGCAAAGAACATCTACATGCGTATGTTCAATAACGAGGGACGTGCATGGAATCCTGAGAATCAGGGTACTATCTCCCTTTTCAACGAATACTACGGCGGAGGAATGAATGGTATAGTATTCCAGGAACTCCGTGAGGCTCGCGGACTCGCCTATAATGCCTATGCCTACTACTACCGTCCAAATCGAAAGGGTGAGACCGAGAATTTCTACACCCATATCATCACACAGAATGACAAGATGATGGATTGTGTTAAGCAGTTCCACGAGATTCTCAACAATATGCCACAGAGCGAGGCTGCATTCCAGATTGCCAAGGATGCCGTTATCAAGCAGATTGCCAGTCAGCGCACCACCAAGTTCTCCGTGCTCAATGCCTATATCAACGCACAGCGTCTCGGTCTTGACTATGATCTCAACGAGAAAACCTACAATGCCCTCCCTTCTCTCCGTCTGCAGAATATCGTAGATTTCGAGAAGCAGAACATGGCTAACAAGCCTTACCGCTACATCATCCTCGGCGATGAGAAAGAACTCGACATCAAGGCTTTGGAACAGATAGCTCCTATCCGTCGCCTCACACTCGAAGAGGTGTTCGGATATTAATTAAACAACAAACAATACAAAACAAAGAGGATGTGCTAGCACATCCTCTTTGTTTTTGCAATTATTAAATACGCAAAAGATACTTTTCAATCCTACCTCCTTAAACACTTTGAAACGCTCATCATTACGATAGGCATATCCTGCGCCAATAGAAACAAAGAGAGTACATTCAGAAAGACCTTCCTAAGTCCTTATTCACCATAGCAGACACGCATGAGTCTGACCATACGTTTTCGGCAGTCTCGATCATGTCGATGATAGTGTAGATGGGTAGAATGATACCGAGGATTGCTACTGGGGCACCAATACCTGACATCAGAGACAGGGTGAGGAAATAGCAGCCCATAGGGACACCGGCATTGCCTATGGCTGAGACTACGGAGATGACTATCCACAGCAGGATTGTTGATAACGTGATTGGGGTGCCGCCATTCTGCATCACAAAGAGGGAGGTGACGAGAATGAAGGCTGCACATCCGTTCATGTTGATGGTGGTGCAGATAGGGAGTACGAAACGGGTGATGTTCTTGCGCACACCCAGACGGTTCTCGGCTGTCTCCATCGTAACAGGGAGCGTTGCTGCGCTACTCTTGGTGAAGAGTGCCATGAGTACCGCCGGCATCATCTTACCAAGCACATGGATTGGGTTCATGCCTCTTGATAACAGGAAGAGAGGCAGGACGACAAAGAACTGTATCACATTTCCTCCAAGTACTACTAATACGTATTTACCGATAGAGTCGGCTACCACACCAGCTGATATCTGGGCAGAGAGTTGTGCTGAGAAGGCTATGATGCCAAGAGGGAGAGTCCATATCAGTCCGCGGATGAGCAGGAACAATAATTCCTGAAGTCCAGACAATCCCTTTACCACCACAGCTTTATTCTCAGATTCTGGCAGTTTGGAAAGTCCGATGCCAACAGCGAATGCCAATAGGAGTAATGAGAGTACGTTGCCTTCAAGGATTGGTCGCACGATGTTGTTTGGTATGATACTGATGATATGGTCGATGTACGATGTCTGAGGAGCATCTATCGCCTCAGTACTATTGCCAAGAGCCTCTAATGGCAGGTTTCCGGGGGCAATCAACACGAACAGTATTGCTCCCACGGCTGCTGCGGCAAAGGTGGTAAGCAGGGTGTATGTAAGTGTACGGCCAAATATTCTGCCTGAGCCCTGAGAACCAAAGGTTGCGAAGGTGGTGATGACTGCCAGTACGATAGTAGGTACTGCCAATAGCTGAAACAGCCTTGTATAGACTGTTGCTATGAAGTCCATTACCGTATTGAGCCAACCAATGCCCAGAAGTCCTAATAATGCACCCACTATGAGTGCTCCTATCCAGATTAATGTTCTTTTCATAAGCCTAACCAAACCTTCCCAAAGGGAAGGATGTTTTATAGTATAATAGCCCCCTCCTTTCTTCCCCGAGGGGGAGGGATTATTTATAGTACTAAGCCCCCCTGGGGAATAGGGGAAGTTTTTTGTTACATTATTACTATCTAAAAAAGCTCTCCCCTCGGGGAGATGGAGGGGGGGGGGAGTTGGAGGGGGCTTTTCTACAATTCAAACGAGAGATTAATATAAATATTGCGCCCTTTCTGCGGAATGTCGCACCAGTCGGCGTATGTGGTGTAACGCTTGTCAAACAAGTTCTCTATTCCGGCACGCAAAGCAAGTTGATGACCAGAAACTGATAATTGGTAATTGGCAGAGAGATTGAAGATAGCCCATGCAGGGGTCTGCGTCTCACCGTATTTTTTGCCATAGTCAGTCTGGCGTGCGTTGCCTCGCAGCTCTGCCTTTCCCTGAAAACGACCGTGATGCAGGTTCAGACTTGTGGTATAAGAGAATGGTGAAATCAGAGGTAGTGTGTCATCCTCATCATCCGTTCCTGTGCTATAGCCTAATCGGGTGTTCCATGTAAGCCAAGGCAGGACATCCCATTTCGAGGTCAGCGATGCGTTTATAATCCTTGCGTGAGAAATATTGCCATACACCTTAACGCCCTCTGCTCCAACGGTCATCACGCTGAGACGAGGCTCAAACTGACCGATTATGTAGTTGGAGAAGAAAAACGCATTTCCATCAATTGAAAATTGAAAATTGGAAATTGAGAATTGATAATTAGCGTTCAGCTCAACGGCACTCTCGTTCTTCAGACGCGGATTACCGATATAGTCATATTGGTCAAACGTGTTGTTGAGATAATAGCCGTATGCCTCAGTAACCGTAGGTGCCCTACTTCCCCAACCTGCTCCAATGGAGAATTGAGAATTGGAAATAGACAATTGATAATTGGCGGCTATGCGTCCTGTTGTCTGGTGAAACTCACGTTTCATGCCAGGGAAGAACACGCCCAGAGCCTTGTAGCCCTCATCGTTGTTAAGACGCTGATGCTGCCCCGAGAGCTTGCCAGAGAGATGGAGTAACGAAACGTTACCCAATCGGATATCATCGGAGAGAGCAGCACCAGTATTAAGCGTACCCACGTCAGGCCACGTCACCATATACATCGGTGCCGCACCGCCAGGGTACATCGTCATGTCGGCAAACAGACGATTGTAATACAGGTCATAGTTTGCCGTCAAATTATGACTGCCTTTCGTAGCGCGTAGCAGACTATACAGTCCCGTGGTCCAGCTCTCGCCTGGCATATCCATGTGTATCTCCACATCAGGGCGCGTCGTGTCGTCCATTATGTGGGTGATGTGGTTGTAGTAAGCCTTCGTTTCCCAAGACTGCACAAAGCGCTCTTCCCACCTTCGGTTGTATGCCAATGAGGTGATGAAAGCCTCCGCCTTCGCCACATCCATGTTGAGGGCAGGATAGCCCACATCCGTAGCGCGGTCGAAGATGAATGTACCCTCGATGGCATCAAGTGGTGAGAGTCGGAATCCGAAGTTATCGTAGGCGTTCACCTTTTGGAACTGCGAGAAATCCACCACCCTACCGCCACCTTCCTTGTAGTTGTCGGCATGGCGATAGAAGATGCCACCGTTGGTATAGAACGAGTTAGAAGTATATGCCGCACTTGCTCCATAAACCTGCAAGTTGCCGTTGCTCTCGTATCCGATATCAGCACCTGCGCTGAATGATTTGGCAGAGAATCCTGCCTTATGCAGCTTTAGGTCAAGCGCACCGCCTATATTGCCCGTAGCCTGCGGATTGCCGTTCAGTCCAGAGTTCAGCAATATGCTCTGCAGGTTACTGCTCTCCACATAACTCGTCACAGGATCCATCTTATCCGTGCAGGCATAGAATATCTTCATGCCATCGATAGTTGTAGAGACGCGTTCCGTCTGCATATTATTCACTGTGGGCTCCCAAGCATACGATCCTCGTCGTACAAGCTCTACGTGGTTCAGCTCCTTCAGGTGCTCGTCGATAGACGCCGCCTGTCCCTTAGCCGACCGTTTTCCGCCCTGTCCGTTAGCAACAACCACCACCTCTTCCAATCGTTGTGGTTCGGTGGTGGTCGTGTCTGTCTTTAATATGGTTGATAACAAAAGAAGTTCTATCATAGAAAACAAGACAAAATCTAGCCCCCCTCCTTCTCCCCCGAGGGGGAGGGGGGGTAGATAGTATTATTGTATATAAAAAGCTATTCCCCTTGGAGGAAGTTTTTTGATAGTATTATTGTATCTAAAAGACTCTCCCCTCGGGGAGTTGGAGGGGGCCTGAGTTGGAGATGGGTCCTTTTACAATGTCACATCCCAATACAGCGAGCTGAGCTCCTCCTCGCCTCCAGCCACTACGTTGCCCTTGGCATCCTTAACAGTAAGGTGAATGCGCCACAATCCAGTCATGGTGAGGTTGATAGTACCCTGATAGCTGCCATCCTGCTGCTTTACAAGCGGAGTATTGTCAGGTGAGGTATGGTTGCCCATGTCAGGCATACGAGGGTCAATCTCCACGGTGAATGTCTCTGTAGCCAGAGCATAAGGTGTGGTGATAGGATCGCTCTTCTTTGAGATGTAAGCCTTGATAGTGTTAGTGCCTGTCTTCCAGTCGCTTGGGTTCACCAATGAGAGGAAATAGTTGTCATCGCCCACTTTGAAAGACTTCAGCCATGCCTGACCGTCAGGCAGAGCATTTACCACGATATCCTTCTTCTCCACCTTGCCTTCCTTGCCAAGTACAAGGGCATCGTAAGAGAGTGTCCATGAGCCAGCCTCGCTTGTGTTCATCAGGAAAGAAACCCATGAACGCTTCACAGCGAGAATACCATTATCGAAACTTTCTGCAGCCGGACCAGTAGGAGTGCTGTGATACTTATCCATCTTCACCATGTGCATGACAGGAGTGATGTTGGTCAACTCAAAGTTCTTAATGTAGTTGCCTGTTGCCTTCTTAGTTGCAACAAAGTAGATCTCGTTGTATCCGTTATGGAAACTGCCATTGCGCGTATATGCAAAAACGTTATACTTTCCGTCAATCTCGGTACTCAGTTCTGGCACGATCTTCACAGTCTGAAGGAACTTATACACCTGCAGAGCCTCCTCAGCCGAGCAGCAATCCACATCATCGGTAATAGTGATTCCAGGAATCTCGATACCTGCCTCTACGCCGTCATCATTGCTATTGCAGGCAGTAAGTGCAACAGCGGCAAGAACCAAAAACAATCTTTTTACTTTCTTCATAATGCTTTAATTTTAATTAATGACTAAAGGCTAATGGCTAAAGACCTTGACCTTAGACCTTTGCCTTATTACTAAATCTTGTTGCCTTCCGGCTCCCTCCCTACGGGGGAGGGCGGGGGGAGAGGCCGTCCTTTTGATTTCTGAGTGCAAAGGTACTATGTTTCCCCCGTTCCCAAAATCCCTAATATTCGGCATTTGTGTACCACATGTATGGTATTTCCCGCACAAAATGGTTACATAAAAACAATTTAACGCCAATTCGACCTTAATTTATTGTCGAATTGGCGCTGTTTTCTTGCCTATTTCATGAAAATAGGCTCTTAGGCGCACAAAAGCAAACACTTCATTGGAAACATTAAAGGGAGCACCAAATCAGTGTTCCCTTTTAACTGTAATAGCTATTGATTATTTACTTATTCAAGGTCTTCTTCATCCTCGTACCATGATGATTCTTTGGAAAGAATTTCGTAGCTGTCACTTGCCAGACCGTTAGTTGTCCTTAATTCAACGGAAGCATTAGCAAGAAGATTAAGCTTTTTTATCCGTTTAAAGATATACGCAGGTTTTGTATAGTTCTTTTTTGTCATGATTCCTTATTATTTATGTTTAAGACAATAGGTAGTAAGTGCAACAACATCCGATACATTCACCAATCCGTCATTAGTCAAATCTGCTATGTTCGGGTCAATCTGAGTAGCCGTACCTCTCAGTATCTTGTTTGTCAGCAATACCACATCCGTTACATTCACAACTCCATCATTATTTATGTCACCCCTAATCACGTTAGGAAGCGTGTTGATAGGCTCGTTAGGGAACTCTGGGATATACTCAAATTGTGCTGTGAGAGTCAAGTTATTATTACCCATGTATGAAGAATACGTTAACGAACTTGATACCTTATTGCCATTCTGATACCACCCGACAAAATTCATGTCCATACCAGGAATTGCCGTCACGCTAAACGTACCATCCTCCGCTATCTGAGTGCCGCTTTCTTTGTTGAATGTACAAGAACCAAGAGGCTCTGGCACAAGATACAGTTTATGGTACACGGTAGGAACCGTAGGGGCGTCACCACCACTTCCCGGGTCATCTGGGAAGGTTGGAGTGGTTGGATCGTTCGGGAAATTCGGACTATAGTTTGGATCAAACTCTGGTACTACAGGGTCAGGATCCTGTCCTCCTTCTCCACCGCCTCCTTCACCTGATTCGGGATTCTCTTCATAGATTGCAGTAAAGCTAACATCACCTTTTACCGTATAACTGAATGAAGTAGATGTGGAATAATCCGCGCCATCCTTCTGCCACTTAACGAACCTATATCCCGATTGTGCCGAAGTGCTGATAGTAATCGTGCGACCATACTTGAATTTTCCCGCACCAGAGACATATCCCATATTTGAGTCGTTAATGCCTACGGTGACATTATACGACAGCAAGGTTGTGGGATCGCCCGGATCAGGAGGAAACTCGAAGTCGCCCTGTGCTACTATTGGTAGGGGGCTCCCCAATAGCATGAGGAGCAATCCTATCAAATATCTGTTATATATGTTTATCATACCGAGATTTTTTTAGTGCATTTACTTCACAACGACCTTCTTGCCATTCTTGATGACAATACCAGCCTTTGCGTCATTCATATTACGTCCGCCAAGGTCATAAACCTTGTCAGCACTTTCACTTTCTGCCGCTATGCCATTGATGCCAGTAGCCACATCAGCAACGATAAGGGTGAAGCGACCATTATCTGTACCCTGCTCTGCGTTGAATGTGAAATCACCGTCAGAGAGGTCGTATGTCGTTGCGGTCTTTGCATCGTAGATATAGACCTTAGCATCCATACGGGTAGCAGAGAATGTATAGATGCCCTCTTCTGGAGCATAGAAGCCGAGAGCTACCTTACCGTTAGCCACAGGACGCTCGTTGATAGCATACTTCACACCGTCAGCACCAAGAGAGTAGAGCTGTGGCATATCGTATGACTCGAACTTGGCTGCATCGCATTCCTGCTCATAGTCTATTGACTTTGTCTCGTTGAATACCACTCGCGTCTTGTCTGATGCCTTTCCGTTAGAAAGCGTGAGGTTGATTAGCATACGCGCATTCTCTGAAGCCTGTGTGCCGAACTCAGTACCAAATCCCTTTGCACTACTTGAAACTGGATGGCTCTCTGTGTATGTCTGACGCCATTCAGCAAGGAAGCCTACGCTATTAACCATCTGTGGTTTCTGAACAAACATTGCCTCGAATGGATGGAGTACATAGTCGTCATCACCTGGACGATAGGCATCATAGCCTGTGCCATTCCAGACAATGATAGGAGCACCATACTGTAACTTATTGATTGGATAGTAGCATGGATATGGGTTGCCCACCATGTTCCAATCGGCATTAGCCTCGTTGGTACTTACGTAAGAGGTGAGTGTTGTCTGCTCGTTTATTGCATCGAATGTCGGGTTATCCACATGCAAAGAAAGCTCGCCCTCGAAATTGGTGCGGAAGATATAGCCCTTACCCTTTAGCAGCATCGTTGTGCCAGAAGGAAGGTCTTTCCAACCAGTCGTGCCGTTTGTTGCACGAACACTTCCGTCGTACATAGCCCACTTGAAACTACCCTGCTTTGTTATGTTTGCCAAAGGTATGTCGAATGGGAAGCAGAAGAAGTACCACTTATCCTTGTTCACGTTGATGTCAAAATAGATCTTATCGGCTGTAATGTTTCCATTAGCCACAAGTGAACCAAAGGATGTATCATTTGCCGTTATGTGAATATCACCGAATGGTTGAACAATATCGCCGATAATGGTCAGGCCCCCATTGCCCTGAATATCTACACGAGGCTTACCACCTATTATGCCGTTAGTCTCGGTGTAGAGGTGATAGTCAACGTTAATGCCTACCTGCTCAGCCTCAGAGTCAAAGCCCACGAGATGCAGGAACTGTGACCATTGGGTATCGTAGAAGTAAAGTAGATAACTTGCTGATGGTATATGCAATGTAGCCGTGTGATAGGTACTGAAAGTATTCTGGTCAATAGTCTGTGGCTCAAAGGTATAGGCATACACAGAGTTCAGGTTGTTACATTGGTTGAAAGCATAGTCACCAATCTTCGTTATCTTGCTTGAAATCTTACACTCCTTCATCAACGTACAGCCATAGAAAGCATAGTCGCCAATGGTGAGAGTATTTTTTGGAAGAGCGATGTTATCAAGCTTAACTGCGTCATAAAGGAAGTAATCAGGAATAGCCGTAAGTTCACAATCGTCTGAGAATGTAAACTCTTCAAGATTTGAACATTCTGCAAATGCGTAGTTGCCAAGTGTCTTTACACCAGCGGGGATATTCATGCTCTTAAGACCAGAATTGCGGAATGCCCACGGCTCAATCGTCGTTACGTTTGAAGGTATTGTCAGAGATTCAAGACTTGAACACCGATAGAAAGCACCTTTACCGATAGATTTGATGTTTTCGAGGCCTTTCACTTCTGTTAGATTTGTACAGCCTGCAAACTGGGCGTCATCAATAACCGATGCGTATTCTCCAAATTCTACGGATTGTAGATATGTGTTATTGATACATAGTCGAGAAACTTCATCATATTTATTGTAAAACTGTAGATTTCTTCCGATATATACTTTTTTTATAGGACAGTTTTGGAATGTGGCACATTTACAGTAACGTATTCCATTTATTTCATGCGAACCTGACCATGTATAACCTAAAATTTTTAATATTTTTTCACCATCCTCAAATACCAATTCAGACAATGACGAGCAATCTTTGAACGCATTATCTCCAATTCTGATGGTATTGGCAGGAATGCTAACCTTTTCCAATGCAGAGCAACCATTAAAAGCCTCATATCCAATAGTAGTACATTGCGAATTTATTGCAAATGTCAAAACCTTCAGTTTTGTTAATCCATTCGCTGCATTATTTGCAATTTCCGTCACATTTGCAGGAATCTCAAGTTCTGTAATATTCTTAAGGTTTGTGAGTGCATCAGAATTTATCTTTGTAAGTGTCTTTGGTAACTTTACAGAATAGAGATTGTCATTCAATGCCCAATAGGTCAAAGTGTTATCTGTAGAGCAATAGCCTGTATAATATTCGTATGAGTTTGCAATGATTGTTGCTTTGCTTAAATCAAGACGACGCAATCTAATCATCTTATTACGCATAACCATAAGATCATAGCTATTGATGGTACCCTCAACTTTCAGAGATATTACTTCTGCAAGTTGATCTTCGCCAATTCTCGTATGCAACACCGATCTACCAGATTCCGCTGTTACTGCATAGAAACCTGTAAAATCATAATCCGTTTTTGTACCAACTGCCATTATTTGATCCTTATGGTCACTCCATTTATCTGCTGTTTTATAAGTATCTACAGCGTCTGTAGGAACATATAGAGTTACATCATAAGGCAAACTGTTCGTATTTACTAATATTGCAGGTTCTGTAACATTGAATGTCAGGCTTTTAAGGTTTGTACAACCATCAAAAACATTATTTCCTATTGATGTTATTGATATTGGTATCGTATATGAGGTCAGACTTGTACATCCCTTGAACATATTATCGGTCAGACTTGTTATAGAGGACGGAATTGTTATTGATGTGAGTTTTGTACAACCTTTAAACAGGCTATGCGGGAGATTGGTTACTGTTGATGGAATATTAACACTTGTAATATTCGTATTGTTTTCAAATACTCCATTTCTTAAACCAATAACAGTATATGTATTTCCGTCACCTGGCTGTATGGTGCTTGGAATAGTTATTGCTCCAGTTGCTGATTCTGAATCCAATACATAGGCCTTTCCATCTTTGTATTCATATTTTACACCATTTAGAGTATATGATTGTAACTGCCTTCTGATGTAGAATTCCGTATTTGGCCTGTACGTGTTACGTGCGAAACCATTTGTATAAGTAATGTTTCCGTAATTTGAACTTGAACTATGTCTATATAATGTTTTATAATTGGGATAGATATCTGTGCAATAAAAATAAACATCGACCCCAGATCCTGGACTTTTTCTACATGTTACCACTTCCAGATTATCTGAACCATTATAATTAAAAGGCACGTCAAATTCTATCGTATTCCAGCCTTCTTGGAATGCAACAACTCCAGAATAAACTAAAGTTAGCTCATTTGAAGGTGCAAAGTCATAATCATTAGAATAGCTTGTTTCTATCTTGTGTCTTAGATATATTTCAATTGGAGATGAATTCGCATTTTCTATGCTACTTACGTTATAGGCAATTGATGTAATAACACCTTTTCCTTCGAGCTCCTCTGGAGAATATATGGATTCTGATGTGCTGGAATAACCTCCACAATCAATTGGAAAGTTTTTCCTTGCTTCAGTCCCAGTACCAACTGTTATCTCTTCTGCCCACGTGCCGCCAGACACTAATATCATTATTAGCGTTGCGAGTATTGATTTTAGTCTAAGTGTGTTCATAGTAAATCAATTGTTTAAGTTTTACTTTAGTTTAAGTACTTTCTTGCCATCCTTGATGTAGATATTGCCTATAACTGGACTCTTGACGAGCTTTCCATCAAGGGTGTAGAGATCTTCATTGTTTGGCTTTGTATTTATCGTTACATTACCTATACCTGTTGCTACATCATTGGCAAAATAGAAACCGATGCACTTAGAGAAGCCTTCGCCCGCAGGGCGGATGAGCCAGCACTTGCCTTCAGGCAATGTGAAGGTCGCGTTAAAAATGGTGTAGAACATAGCACCATCTATACTGCCTTGATTCTGAAGAATATAGCCATCGGAAATTTCTATTGGTTCAAGACTTGAGCGGAGATATGAATCTGCATTAACAATGCTCGTCTCTGGATATAGACTCTCTTCAAGGTTACCACTTACAGAACCCACGAAACCGTCATTTGCGTAGAAAAGATATGGCTGATAGGCGGTGAAACTCTTAACCTCATTGAGAACAAGATATTTCTGCTCTTCGCCTGTAAAGCCTCCACAAGTAAATGCTCTCATCCCCTCTGGCACAGAAGCAGAGAAAGGCACAAGGGCGGTGCTCCACTTGTTGGCTGAGGTGATATTGATTGGCAAAGTTGCAGGAGTATCAACAGTAACGGTGTTAAAAGAGGCATCCTCGGGGTGAACATCCCATGTGCTCGAAAGCGTGGCATCGGTGGCTGTTAGTACGGCATTAGTAATCTTGATGTCAGCCTCACCTGCCTTGGTGTAGATGTTTGCCTTTAGGAATACTCGGAACATCACCCCCTCCTGCTTAGTGAATGATTTTGACTCGGAGGAGGTACACATCACACGCAACACTCGCTTGCCTATGTCTCCATAGCCAAATGATAGGGCATGAGAGTAATACTCCTCGTCTGTATCGGGATCAACAGACTTTGGCCACATTGTGGTGATACGTGATACACGCAACGCGCCCTTGTCGGTTGTTGCCACACTCATACCGATAGGCAGCTCTATATCCATCTGATAGCCAGTATAGATCTGACTGCCATGCAGGGTGATATCCACATATCCGGCATCACCTCCAGGCATGAGTTTTAGCTCGCTCACAGAGAAATAGTCTGTGGGAGAACTTTCTGCCCAAACGCCTATCGACGCAAGGCTTAATACTGCAAATAGTAATAATTTCCTCATGTTTTGAATAAGTGTAAATTGATGTTTAGGGTGTTTTCCATAACAAAAAAAGCGTGGAGCTATATCCGTTACTCGCTCCACTCTTCGAGGCCCTAGGAATTGCCCATCTTGTCAGAACGAGCAACTCAAGACCCCACGCCGATATGAAGACGCCATATACCTTATTGTATGATGAAATCTCACATATGGATTTCCATAGGTGACAATGACAATAAGGATATGCGAATTATCATACCCATGGGCATCTATCGTTGCAATGTCCCATGACAAGATCTTGAAAAGTTTCCTAGGCTTTCGAAGAGTCAGAGAACAAAGCGCGTGATAAACGCCTTTTCTATATATGGTTATCCTCATCACAATTTCCCACCACAATGAGAGACCTTTTCCCAATGTGCATAGATAGCTTGATGCAATCTTTTACACATTATCGGCGTGAAGATGCGACAAAAGTAACAAAAAAATTAAAAACTTCAAAGTTTTCCTTTGATGTTTTTTAACTATTCACCCGTTTTTTAACATTTCAAGGGGAAGTGTACCTGAAAAAGTTGAAGATTCATGCAAAAAAGGCACTCTCAAAATCGAGAGTGCCCTTTACTCTAACTCTTTCTACGCAGCTTTTTTCTGCACAACGTTATACATCCTGCCCTTGAAAGTGCGTTGCATGTCATAACCCATTTCCTTGAGCCTAAGACCAAGGCTTATCATTGTGGAGCGGGTGACAGAGAGGTTGCAGTACTCCTTACGCATTATCTCCATTATCTGACTGGTGGTCATAGCCTCCGACTCCTCGCCCTCCTTTGGCTTACGGAAACATGAGGCTATCATTTGCTCAAGGTCTGCCGCCTGCATGAATGGGGCATTTATTTCTTGAATGCGCTTTGTCTGAGCGTTGGTAAACCAATATGGTTTCTTCTCAACTTCTACCTCGTGTTTGAGTTGGGCCAAGAGCTGGTCGTACTCAATATCGGTATCATTATCAATGAGATAGCCGTCTGCTATCTTGATACAGATATATCGACGAGAGCCAGTAACATCGCTTAGCGGATGTGGGTTGTTGGTAGTGGCTATGAATGACGCAAAGCGAGGTCTGTCGTCTTGAGAGCCACCGAAGATAGGTCGGCCATTGACCTTTGACTTGGATAGTGTCTGCTTGAGTGATGCCTGTTGCGAAGGACGGATAGCCTCAAGTTCGTCAAGGTTCACGAGGAGGTTGTTGGTAAGAGCCATTTCCTTGTCGAACTTGTTTGAGAGGTTGATGTGGTCAAGGAAATACGGGCGAAGCTCTGTGGGTAGCAGTCGCTTGGCAAAGGTGGTCTTGCCACATCCCTGATCGCCTATGAGCGTAGGCACACACTCATTGCCATGAAGCGTGTCGAGCTGTAGCCAATGAGCCACACATGAGCGATGATAGATGTGGAGGAAGTCTGTTACCTCGTCACTCAGTTCGCCCAGGCGATGCCAAAATGGCTTGACACGATCCTTGCCATCCCATTCTGGAAGAGCATCCATATAGTCCTTAATAGGATTATGGATTACGGTCTCTTCAGAGAAGATAACCTCCTTGATGTCCTTGCCTTCGCATTCCATACCCTCAACCTTCGCACGATGAATGACGGAGTTGAGTGACTCCTTGGTGAAGATACGGAAGTCTGTGTCTTTGTTGACATCCTTGAACTCTACTTTACCGCTAAGAATATTCTTGCGGAAGGTGTAGTTTTGCGCGAGAAATTCCTCGGCAACCTGTGCACTAAGTTGCTGATTCTTCTTCATTTGTAAAAGAATTTTTAAAGTTAAACTAAAATTTAATTGTTAATATAAAGGTTTTATTTCACGTTCCATAGGTTGTGAATTGCAAGGTGCAAAGGTAAGACATATTTTTGAATCATGCAAATTTTTTCGCAAAATAATTTTTGGTTTTATAATCACTTAATTTGTGGAGCAAGTCCAAATACTCCTCTATATAATTATACTTCAGGAAATTCAAAAAACAACTCAAAACATCAAAAACGCAGAAATATTATAATTGTTTAACAAAAGTATGGTGTGTGCGATTTTTTTTTTAGAATTTTGCGCAAACATGTACATGGCGGCTATAAGTCACATTAAACATATTGATAATGAGACTATTAAGAGCATGTATATGATGGTCATACATATACATGACATGTACATGAGTTGACATGCTTGAATTGTGAAAATATCATGTACAACTTATGTACATGTTTGACTAACATATACATAAAGTTAAAATGCTATCTAACAAATAGTTACGGACACTTTTACCCTACCATGTACATGTTTGCGCAAAATTCTAAAAAAAAATCGCACTTGTAATCTCAACATTACAAATGCGATATTCTTCGTCTATTCTTTTGCTTTCCCCTCACCTCCGCTTCTCCTCCGCTTCTCCTTCGCTTTAAATCCGTTTCAAATCCGTTCCATAGTAGAGAGCAGAATGGGAGGTAAATGGGAGTCACATGGGACTTACATGGGAGGTAAGGGGTATTAATAGAAATGAGGTGAACGCACCATAAAAGATACGCCCACCTCTCAGCATTATTTAGAAAGTATAGTTTATTTCTTTACTCCCTCATAATGAATTGTACCAATCATCTGACCTGCGTGCTTGAACGTATAGTCAAGAATCAGACGATTGCCTTTATACTCGCCGCTGAGGTCACCTGCAACCGTATAGACTCCGTTCATACTTCCATAGTCCTTTATGGCAAATGTAACCACATTATCACCTAATGTAGTAGGGATATTGCGAACTATAGCACCTGGGTAAGCACCTTTGCCTACAAAGAACGTTGGCTGTGTGAGAGTTACCGTACCTGTAGCTTCATCTACCTTGATAACGGCTGTTTCTGTACCTTGTGGGGTTACATCCTGACTCTGCTGTTCGCCAGTCTGAGTAATAAACACCATTGTACCTGTCGCTGAACCTACGTATTCGCCCTCAAGGGAGCTTACCGTTAATGGCGAAACATCATCGTCGTCTTTGCTGCAAGCTGTCAGCATAGTTGCAGCCAACATCATCCAAAACAATCCTTTTAGTTTCTTCATAATCCTTTATTTAATTAATGACTAAAGGCTAATGGCTAAAGACTTTTGACCTTCGACTTTTGCCTTTTGACTAAATCTTGTCGCCTTCCGGCTCCCTCCCTACGGGGGAGGGCGGGGGGATAGGCCTTTCCTGTTTCTGAGTGCAAAGTTACAATGATTTTCGCATTACCACAATCCCTCATTATTGGCATTTCTCATACCAATAGTTAGGGGTGTTTCTTGTTTCTCATAATGTCAACAATGGTTCCTTCTGTCTTTACCATACCAGGTGAGGCAATCAAACCCATGTTGCGCATACTCTCCTCTGGTGTTCTGCCGTTGATGCCGTGAACATTCTCAATAGCAATACCGTCGAGAGCTAATCCAACAGACTGATAGGCGGCATCTACAGCCACGATACCCTTCATTGTGCATCCATGATTGCCGCCGTCGCAAATCATACCTGTTATGCTTGAAGCCATGTTCTGAATGGTCAAGGTCAGGGTTTTCAATGTACCGCCTTTCAGATAGGCAAGTCCACACGCCATACCAGTACCAGCAGCAATGGCACATCCACAGAAAGCAGATAATTTTCCTGAATATTCCTTGATGTACATACAGACAAGATAGCTGAGAGCGGTGGCTCTAAGCAGTTGCTCGTCGCTAAGTCCCTTCACCTTGCATGTGGCGTAAAGCGGCAGAGTGGCGATAATGCCATGCGCTCCACTTCCCGTGATACTCATAGCAGGATGGGGAAGTCCAAGCACACGTGCCTCGATAGCTGCATTGCAGAGTAATGAAGCTGAGGCCTGCTCGTCGGAAGAAATAATTTTTCCTCCGTTCTTGTTATACAGATAATGTGCAAAAGTAGTTCTTCTACTATTTATTGCCTCGTCAAACAGAGAAAGGTTAAGATCGTAAGCCTTGCTGATGAATGCTATTTCATCTAATGGGACGGTCTTTGCGTAATGAAGAATCTGGCGAAGCGTATAATGGTGAATGAGTGGAGAACCCTCTTCCGTCTCTCTCTTCTTCTCTTGTTTTTTAGAGAAGACAACACGCCCATTTTCCGTTATCTCCGTGATATTGGTATGAGCATCTTTGATAGTTACGGTGGCTGTGCCATTGTCGGTTGCGAGGGTAACGTGGATGTATATCCTACTACTGATTTCTCCCATAGACACCTTTATCTTCCCATCTGCCAGAAGCTTTTTTGCCAGTACGTTATGCTTGCTGGTAACACTATCTAAACATTCCAGTCCCTTGCTTGCATCAGCTGCCACATATCCCAAGGCGGCAGCATGAGCATTGCCCACCTCGTTGCTATTAGGAATACCACAAGTGAACGCATTCTTGTACATACCACTATTCAACACCACGTGCGCCTCTTGCAATGTGCCAGTAGTATGTTCTCTAGCTGTGGCGACAGCAAAGGCAATGGCAGCAGGCTCAGTTACGCCCAATGCTGGGCGCATATCGTCAAGGATTAGTTTTGTCAGTTGTTTCATTGTTATGTCTGTTTCTGATGAAACATGCAGAGAAACTGCATATCAGTAATAGCCAAGGATAGAAAGGGGTAAGGAACATGTCTGTGGCTTGCAGCGAGACATTACTTCCTGATGCTTCAATACCTTTCAGCAATAATAGCATACACCCACCATAAGGAAGAACGAATGGGAATGTGCAGATTACTGTAGCGAGGATGGTGGAGCGACTATAAGGATGAATCTGATGCTGCTTGCCTATACTATTGACGAATGGGGCGATGCAGATATTGGCGATGGTGTTTACCGCTGCTATGAGGATGCCAGATAATGCAGTCATAGAGAAGATGCTCAATTCTGCTAATATCGTGGAATGCCTGATGTGGCGGTTCATGAATGAAAGGATGATGTTCATGCATCCACTTCGGATGATAAGTCCAGAAAGCGAAACTACCACCATAAGCAGAATACATATATTCGCCATTCCTGCAATGCCATCTACCACAGCTCCACTCACATTGTTTCCTTCCAGACATACGAGGTCGGACAATCCGAACAATCCCATTGTTGTACCTATCAGCACAGCAAGCACGATGCCAGAGAAGAGTGAGACGAAGATGTTCACATGGAGAAATGATAGCGCGATAACCACCAGCGTAGGTAGGATCATAGTGAGTCCAAACCATTCATCAGAGATGGTAGAAGATAAACTTGCTGGTGATTGTGGCAAAAGTCTGCCTGCTACAAAAAAGAAGATGCAGGTCAGAAGACTTGCCGTTAGTACGATAGGCAGACGATGACGGATTGTTCCGCCAATATCTGCTGTTCGTCCTCCGTCTTCATACTCCTGTGTGGTGGCAGCTATTACAGCAGTATCAGAGACAGGAGCGATGCTGTCACCTAAGGCGGCACCTGAGAGAATAGCACCGCCAAGAAGTGCAGAATTTGCCCCGACTGCAATACCTGCGGGGAAAAGCGTGAGGCTCATAGCACTTATGGTGCCAAAGCCTGAGCCTGTGGAAATAGCAAACAGACCAGAGAACAGGAATGTGACGACGGTGAACGTTTCGTTCAGCGTCTCCAATCGGGTCGAAGCCCATACCAAGCCCTCTACAATGTGTCCTTCTTTCAGAATATTACCGTATACGCCCACTATCAGCCATAACAGAGTGGCAGTCATAGCTGTCTTACTTCCGAAATATTCGAAGATGGTTGTCCAATATCCCTTGCTGTTCTTAGTGATTATGCCTCCTATCATGATTGCCACAATTCCGATTACCACCAACAGATTGATATTGATAGCATTGAAAAACGACAGGATGATGGTAGCCCCTACGAATAAAGCAAAAGGCAGGACTGCCGCCAAGGGCGATAGTCCTACCTCTGTTGTGTTATTGTTGTTCATATTAACTGAAGTGTCGCAAGCTTAACTTCATGGGTTATAAGGTTTGAGGTTAGAGGTCAGCATTGCTAATAGACATTCCGACCTAAGAACCTGAAAACCTTAAAACCTGCAATTTGAGCTATGCGAAAAGTTGAGTCAGATTAATATCCTGGGTTCTGAGCGATGCCGAGATCCTCGCCTTGGAGACCTGTTGGAATAGGCTGACGATAGTGACGACCGCGAACATTGTTGTACTTCGCACGGAGGTGGTTGTGTACCTTGGTGAAGTATGCCTCCTGATCAGCGTTGTACTTGTTGCCGAGAGAGGTCTTCCAGTCGTTAGCGAAGTGCTTGTAGTTAGATACCTTCTTAACAGAAGAGATGAGATCCTTCCAACGATAGCTGTTGAGTACAGAGAACTGCTCATATGTGAACTCGTAGTCCCACTCACGCTTGATCTGGTCGAATGTTGGTGCATCTACGCTCTCAATGCCGGCACGCTTACGAAGCTGATTGAATGGCTCTGCAGCCTCTGAGTTACGACCGAGCTGTACGAGTGCCTCTGCCTTGGTGAGAAGTACCTCTGCGTAACGAATCTCGATACGGTCAACTGAGTTCTTTGTAATCTCAAGGTTCTCAGCGTTATCATAGCTCTGATCCACGCCCTTACCATTGATTGGAGTATATATTGGTGAGTAGTAGTGGTAAACCTTACCATCTTCTGGGTTCTTAATCTCGGTGAAGTAAGTCTCTGCCAGACGCTTGTCGGTAGGCTGCTCCTTCTTCCATTCGTCGTAGAGGTTATCGTCAGCAACCTCGGTGTGGTTCTGAGTGTAGCCCTTGCCGTTCTCACCATTCTGGAATGGGAATGTCCATGAGCAGTGTGTCTGGTGGTTGCCCTGTGCGTCAATCTTATCACCGTCGTGAGCAATAGTGAACAGATGCTCGTTAGTACCGCGCTTGTTGCTCTCGTAGTCACGACCATAGAGCTTGCTGAAATCAGGATCGAGCTTCAGCAGACCGCTCTTGATAACCTTGTCGGCATACTCTACAGCCTTCTCCAGACGGCTGTCAGTCTTGGTGAACTCTGGGTCCTTCTGACCGTTTGCGATAGCCTCAACCTCCTTAGCAGAAAGTGGATTGTCGCCCCATACGAGGTATGTACGTGCAAGAAGAGCCTGTGCAGCCTGCTTTGAAGGGATGCGTGGATCGCCGTCGTAATCCTTCAGAAGCTTCTCTGCATCTGTGAAGTCACTTACAATCTGGTTGAATACTGTATTGAGGTCCTTACGCTCTGTAGTAGAACCACCCTGCTCGGTGAATACAGGAACCTCACCCCACAACTGTGCGAGCTTCAAGTAAGCCAATGCACGGAGGAACTTAGCCTTACCAACAGCAGCGTTATAGCCAGCCTCACTCAACTTGCCGTCTTTCTTAGACTGCTCGATTGTGGCAATAGCCTCGTTGTCCTGAGCGATACCGAGGAACAGGTGGTTGAAAATCTTTACCTGATACCATGTGGTTGGCTCCTGTTCAAAACGGCTGTTTACAGGACCTGCCTCGCTCTCTTCGCCCTCGAATGAGATGAGCTTGTTAGAGTTAAGCTCGATGATGAATGAGAATGATGATGAGAGTGGCTGCCAGTGGCTATATACTCCGTTTACGAGTGAAAGTACGGTTTCATCATCGGTTCCTACAGTCTCGTTAGTCACCTGACTTGGCTCGTCGTTATCACTTGAGCATGATACGAAGCCCAATGAAAGTGTTGCTGCCAATGCAGCACTGAGTAGAATCTTTGTCTTTTTCATACTGAATTCTCCTTTTTACCTTATTAATGATTTATGATTAATGATTTCTGTTTATTTATTTTTTAGGAGTTCAAAGAGTACAAGGAGTGACGCTCCTTCGTCGCTTAAGTAGTACAAGACGATAGTATTTATCGTTGAAGGTTAAAGTGATGAAGGATGAGAGTTTGTTACTATAAAACCTTATTCCTTACTCTACCAACCTTTATTCCGTACATAAGACATTCGTCTTGTACTCCTTTAACTCCTTGTACTCCTTATTACTTCTTTAAAAAGTTACAACGTTAAATTAACTCCGAACACAAAGCTGCGTGATGATGGATATGCACCGCTATCTGTGCCGCTTGCCACCTCTGGGTCGTAACCCTTGTATGGGGTGATGGTGAAGAGATTGGCAGCTGTAGCATATACGCGAATCCTAACAGGAACATTCTTCAACTCTGGCAGACGATAGCCGATAGTGAGATTGCGAAGCTTCAGATAGCTGGCACTCTGAACATAGCGACTGTCAATATAGCCAATTGGGCGGGCTTTGCTTGCCAAAGGCAGGGTGTTGCCTCCACGTTCTGGAGTCCATGAATCGCGCACGGTGTTGAGCACGTTGTACGAGTCGTTGGTCAGTTCCAAACGGCGACCGAGAGCGTTATAGACTTCGTTGCCCTGGCTTCCTGCAAAGGATGCAGAGAAGTCGAAATCGTGCCAAGAGACCTGTGTAGAGAAGCCATATACGATATCTGGCTGTATGCTGCCAAGAATCTGACGGTCGTTACCGTCTATGCGTCCGTTGTGGTCGGTGTCCTCATATTTTAAATCGCCAGGCTCTGGTGTCTGTCCATTGACGGTTGGCAATATGCTGACATCCTCACCATTCTGCACGATACCGATGAAACGAAGACCGTAGAATGAACCGAGAGCCTCACCACGACGAAGGATCTGCTGGTTGTCAGAGCCCTGGATAACGTTGTTCGTGCTACCCATGTCGGTAATCCTGTTGCTGTTATAGGCTATGTTGGCAGATATATTCCAACTCAGGTTCTTGCGCTGTAGTATTGTTCCGCTTACTGCAAGCTCCACGCCCTTGTTCACCACGTTTCCTACATTCTGCAACTGACTTGTTACACCTGAAGAGAAACCCATAGGCACCACGAGAAGCAAGTCGCTGGTCTTCTTGTAGTAGGCATCGAAGACGATGTTCACGCGGTCACGCCATAGTCCGAGGTCGATACCGAAGTTATAGCTTGCGGTGCTCTCCCATTTCAGCTTATCGTTGGCGGTATTCTGCTTAGAGTAGCTGCTGCTTCCACCGTAAGAGCCTGTTGAGTAACTTGTGGTGAAAGCGTAGTCGCTTATCTCCTGATTACCCACGAGACCACCAGAGACGCGCACCTTTAAGTAGTCGATAGTGCGGATGCCACGCAGGAAATTCTCCTTGTCCACGTTCCATGAGATACCGAGTGATGGGAAGTAGCCCCATCGGTGACCGGCAGAGAATCGGCTGCTGTTATCAGCGCGGAAGGTTGCAGTAGCGTTATAGCGGTCGAGCAGCGTGTAGTTCACACGGGCGATGATACTGTTGAGTTTGGCCTCGCTAATGCCTGTCTGCGGAGTGTAGATCTCAGAACCGTCACCCAGATTATACTGCTTCAGACTCTCATTAGTGTAATGGTTTGTGCGTATTGCACCATGTGTAGAAGTCTGTGTCTGACGTGTGAATCCGCCCAAAGCCTCTATGTGATGCTGACCGAAGTCGCGGTCGTAGGTGGCTGTATATTCTTGTTGCCAAACGTCTGTCTGACGATTACCTGTACCGCCAATACCCTGTGTGGCGAGACCTAATGAGGTATATGCTCCAGAGAAATATTCCTGCGTAAGTTTCTCGCTATTCAGACCTACTGATGCCTTCAACGTGAGATGACCAATCTTATATGTAGCCCATACGTTGCTCAACAGATAGTTGTTTATATTGTCTGCCACGCTTTCCTTGAGGTCATATACTGGGTTGGCAGCGTGGTCGCCGATAGCGAAGTAGGCATATTCGTAAGGGTTGCCGAAGTTATACGAGCCGTCCTGATTATATACGCTAACCACAGGTGGCATGAGCAGGGCATACACAAAGCTGTTTGTTATTCCGGCAGAGAAAGGTGATGAGTTGAACACCTTAGACTCTGCGGTGGTGAGACCGCTCTGCTTTGAGCGTCCGAAAGTAACATTTACTCCGAAATGCAGATCCTTTTGCAGTTCCCACTCTGTATTTACGTGGAAGTTATAACGCTCGAAACCAGAGTTAAGGATGATACCTTCCTGATCTGTATAGTTGGCAGAGAAGGCATAGCGGTTCTTCTCCGTACCACCATTGATGCTCAGTTCGTGTGTCTGTTGAGTAGCGTTGCGCAATACTTCATCCTGCCAGTCAGTACCCTTGCCAAGTGCTGCAATCTCAGCATCTGTATATCCGCCTTTGTTGCTGAAATAATCTTTCTGATACTGTGCCCATTCTGATGCGGTAAGCAGATTCAGCTTCTTTGCTACGCTACTTACACCCAATGTGTAGTTATAGTTCACGTGTGCCTGGCCTTCTCCTATCTTACCTTTCTTTGTAGTGATGAGAATCACACCGTTAGCACCACGAGAGCCGTAGATTGCCGTTGCAGATACATCTTTCAGAACCTCAATAGACTCGATGTCGTTAGGGTTGATTGTTGCCAGAGGGTTAAGACTTCCGTCAATAGCACCAATACCTGTGCTGTTGTTTGCTGCATCCTTGAAATAGATGAAGCCGTCAACCACATAGAGCGGTTCATTAGAGGCATTCACAGAGTTACCGCCACGAATGCGGATGTGACTGTCGGCACCAGGCTGTCCGCTACTTGCGGTAACTGCCAAACCTGCCACCTGTCCGCCAAGTGCTCCGTCGAGAGTAGGTACTGGGGCTTTCTCAAAGATGTCTGCCTTGATGGTGGTCACACTACCTGTGAGTTGGTTACGCTTCTGTGTGCCATAGCCCACTACCACAAGTTCGTCAAGTCGGCTGCTGTTGTCTATCAAAGTGATTTCAACAGGCTCCTCGAAGTCATAGACATCCACGTCCAACGGACGATAGCCTACATACTCCACTCTCAACGTAAGCGGAGCCTCTTTCTTTGTCTGGAGTTGGAACTTACCGTCCACATCCGTCACGGCTCCCTTGCCTTTTTCACTTTTCACTATTACTGTTGCACCAATCAGCGCATCGCCGTTGCGTGCATCCTTTATACTTCCTGTTATCAGCCCTTGCGCAAGAGCATAGAGAGGGCTAATCGCAACGATAGTTGCAATTATCAATCTTCTTACCATATACTTTCTAAATGCTGATTATAAAAACTCCCCAGCCCCAAAAGGGAGTTTTCATATAAAGAATACTATCTAAGAGCCATCCATTGGGTAGTTAGGGGGCTTTTTGACTTGAAATACTATCTAAAAAGCTCTCCCCTCGGGGAGGTGGAGGGAGCTGTTTCCTTTACTTCTGCGCTGTCAGCGTATTCTGCACTTTATTGATCTGCGCGCTTGCCTCTTTCTTGTCGAGATTCAAGAGACCATACTGATGATTGTACTTAGTGCCATTCTCAAGTACCCACTGGAGGAAACGGTTCACAGCCTCGTCTGTGCTGTTGAATGTGATAGCCACCTTCTCAACTGCAACCTCATCAGGCTTACCGCTTTCAAGAATGTTGAGCACATCATCAAGCGTACCGTTATCGCTAAAGCTGTTGGCAACATCCTTCTTCAAGTCAAGACCTATGAGTGAGAGGTCATTCTTCAGGTGGCGGCTCTTCAAATCAAAGATGTTAGAGAGAGTGTTAAACGTAACACCGAGTGGATCCTTTGTAATAGCGGTATTCAGGAAAAGGTCATCACCAGCAATACGCTTGCCACGGAAACTGCTGCTCTCTGCCCCAAAGTTATGGGCAAACGATGTGGCAACAGACGCAGCATTGCTACCGCTATAAATAGTGATTGCCTCAAAAGTCTTGTTCTTCTTCACCTCCTCCTCAAATTCATCGTTGAGGAAGAAAAGCTGCTTCAGCTTCTTAGCATTCAGATGCTTGCCTTCGAGCAATTTGGCAGCCTCAGAACTACGAGCTGTAATAGGTAGTACAGCTGTCTCACCTATATATACATGCTGTTTGATGATGTCGGCGTTCTTATCCTGCTGATCAACGACAGCGACTGTGAGGTCAGCGTCACCCTTGCCCTTGGCAATCTGGAATGTCACACCAGACTCAGCCTTGGCATATTCCTCAATCCACTTTTCAATCAGAGGACGTGCAAAACGAGGGCTCTTTATTGTGCGTACATTGTTTTCACTATTATTGTTGGCACCATTACCATTTGCCAATGTACTGTTAAGACCAAAACCTAAAAATATTGCTAATGTAAAAATAATCTTCTTCATATTTGTTATCGTGTTTTTGTTTTTGACGTTTCGCAAGCTCAACTTTATTGGTTGTGAGGTTGTATGGTCATAAGGTCTTTACCGGTTAGGAGGTTAGAAGGTTAGGAGAGGTAGAGGTCTGCTTCGCAAATGAGCGTCCCGACCTAAAAACCCTAAAACCTGCAAACCTTAAAACCTAAAGAAAAGGCCTAAGAACCTTTAACCTAAAAACCTTCAACTTGAGCTATGCGAGAGTTGAATTATATTTGTTATACCTGAGTACCGTTATTCCAACAGTCTCTTACATAGTTGCCATCATCATATCTCGGCAACAACAATATTCATACATTCGCATTCGTTTTGTTTTGTTCATAACTTCTTATATTACTAATGACTAAAGGCTTGCGACTTTTGATTTTCAACTTAATCTTGTCGCCTTCCG
This sequence comes from uncultured Prevotellaceae bacterium, assembly GCA_946406435.1. Lineage (GTDB taxonomy): Bacteria > Bacteroidota > Bacteroidia > Bacteroidales > Bacteroidaceae > Prevotella. Next base: position 81,171 of record CAMJKP010000004.1, read on the forward strand.
GCTCCCTCCCTACGGGGGAGGGCGGGGGGAGAGGCCTTCATTTTGTTTTCTGAGTGCAAAGGTACTATGTTTTTCTCACTCACGAAATCCCTAATATTCGGCATTTATATACCATATGTATGGTATTTTCTGTGTTATATGGTTGCATAAAAACAATTTAACGCCAATCCGACCTGAAATTTTTGTTGAATTGACGCTAAAAAAAGAAAAAGCATGGTACGTATTGTTACGTTCCATGCTTTTTCTGTTGATTATTAATATCTTTTTTTAGGGTTTCGCGAAATCCCATTCATACTCAAATTTAAGGTTATGACTTTCTTTGACCTTATACCAGTCATAAGGGATGGCGAAACGAGGAGTATTTGGGGTATAAAGTTCTAAGATGTGAATACCTTCAGTGGTATGCGTCATCAATATATTGTATATATTACGGTGGATTTCATCATTACAAACCGAGTATTGTAGCAAATCCTCACCATCCCTTACAACATGTTTCTCAAAATCTGTTTTGAATCTTGTGGTCGTATTGAGTTCAACTCCTATTTGAGGATGCTCAATAGCAAAGTTATTCAAACGATTATAGAAATCTACAGCCACATCTATACGATGCTTATCCTTTGCAGGAATAAAGAAATGGGTTCCTGTTACTGAAGATGCTGCCAAAGAATCACAATCACGTAATATCCACCTCCATCTCCACATGCAACTCTCATATTGTTGCCTTGGAATAGCTACACCTTTATCCCACTCATACTTAACTTCATACTTCTTCACACCTTTCTGTTCTGCAATAAATGTCTTCAATAATTCCCGAACTGGTCTGACATCATCCGACTTTATCGCTTTTTTCCAAGGCTTTAATACATTATATGCAAAACCTATATATGTACTATTAAATCTACAGTCTTTGTATTTTGTCATTGATAATAGCTCCAACGGATTATTTCCCATTGTAATGCTATAATCCAGAGAGTCTCCCGACTGGTAACGCCAACTCGCCTTTGCTTTTTTGCATAATCTCTCAAATGTCTCCGGTATAGCTCGTAACATGTAGATGTGCCTATTCTTTGATCTATCTTCTACTCCTGTGGTATCTGCACACATATATGAGCGACAGTACCTAGGAGATGTTGAAAAAGATTGATGAAGAGGGGAACCGTCATTCTCTCCTTTTTGCATATAGTACTCACCCACAGAATCCTCAGTGAAATACAAAGTACGAGACGCATAAATGCCCCTATCAGACAAACTATCAAGAAGTTCATTCATTGTCTCAATCTGGTGTTGCTGATTATCTACATTTTTTTTAGTACAAGAAGCTATGCAGACGGCGACAAGCGTTATCAGTAGAATGTTTATTGTTTTCATATTATTCTATATTAATGGGTGATCTTTTCTGGATATAGGCAGCAAGTCTGGCACCTTTTTCCTTAATTTCTTTCTGATGAGCGTAGAAGGCATCTGTGGGGCTTTGACCTTCCTCATATTGCCATACTCGTATTTCCTCTGTTTGCACCATCTGCGGTAGTTGTGTGTCTGGCGTTTCCGAAGGTTGCCTATGAAGCGTAAATAGCAGGAGTACGCTTGCAGCAACGGCAACAATAGTAGGATATAGCCACACACGACGTCGTTTTGGCTTCGACTCCTTCTGCTCAATACGCTGCATCAAGCGAGCGGTGAAGTCATCCGGGAGTTCCATTTTCTCGGCAGATTCAGTCTTACGCTGCAAGGCAAGGCGCAAACCCTGGTCTTTATATTGTTCTGTTTTATTCATTGCTTTCAAGAGTCTTTATGATAATTGCCAATTTCTTACGTAACCATTGCAACCGCGAACGGAAATAACTTTCTTCATGCTCCATGATACTGGAGATTTCGCGTATAGGACGGTTGTCAAAATAATAGAGACTGAGCAGCATCTGGTCGTCAGGATTCAGCATGTCAATAGCTTTTTCCATAAGTGCTATGCGATCTGGAGCGGTGTCATCAAGCAGGGCATTGGTCTCATTATCAGGAATAGCGTTGAACCATTGTTGATCTACCTCGACCATCGGGATTGATTTCCGACGCTTGCGATAATGCTTCAATGCCGTATGGTAGGCTATACGCATGAGCCAGGTTGAGAAAGAGGCTTTTCGGGCATCAAAGCGATGAAGGCTCTGGAATGCCTCTAAGAGAGTGTCCTGCGTCGCTTCCTCGGCTTCTTCTGACGAAGGAATAAGACGAGCGACCATGCGTAGCACCTGCTCAGCATAGCGGCCTGCAAGTTGGCGGAACAACACTGTGTTGCCGTCAAGGATGCTGCGGATGAGTTCTGTCTCATCCTGCATGGCTTTTGGTGTATCGTCTGTTCTCTGTTCCATTCGTTTTGTTGTCTCTATCTATATATTACCATGTTTTGGGAAAATATATAATACCAATACCATTTTTTTCTGATATTGGTGAAAAAAAATCAGTATGTCATTTTATGTTTAGGCTGTAAAGACATTTTTTCTGCGATAAATCTTCGTATTAATGAAGAAGAAATTTTACGTGGTTACATTATGGCGCATGGTTTCTGATTCATTGCCTACAAAATTACACATTATATTTGATAGCGCCAAAATTATCCACAGATTTCTTGTGATTATTAATGAAAGCGATAAACAAATGACGAAGTCATGATATTTTCCTCAGAAAAACTTTTTCACGCAAACCCTACACCCCTACACCAGCACCTTATATAACGTGCAATATGTTAGCGTGTTACGAAGATTTTAAATGTGTGCAAACCCTACACCAACCCTACATCAACCCTACACCCGAACCTGAATTTTAGAAATTCAGGTTAATTACTTCCCTATGGTCAGTGGGTCTTCGACAAATCTGATAATTAATAATGGATAATGTATAATTAGGTTTGATTTGAACACTTATAATACTATTCAAATTACTCATTATTATTCGCTGAAGCTCATCAAGCTAAAGCAAGTCATTATTAATTTTCTGCATTTCAAATGCAGAAAGGGTGTAGGGTTGATGTAGGGTTGGTGTAGGGTTCGCGTATATTTGAAAACGCTGCAAGCTATTGATGCTTAGGAGAATATAATGGATGCTGGTGTAGGGGTGTAGGGTTTGCGTGAAAAAGTTTTTCTGAACTCGTATTTTCACTTTTCCTTCATTCCCTTCACCTCCGCTTCTCCTCCGCTTCTCCTTCGCTTTAAGTCCGTTGCAAGTCCGTTCCATAGTAGAGAGCAGAATGGGAGGTAAATGGGAGTCACATGGGACTTACATGGGAGGAAGAAGGGAACAAGAAAAAATGAAAAATACTAGACCCTCTAAATCTCCCTTAGAGGGAGACTTTTTCTGCACTCTGGCTCTCCCACCTTTAAGGGGGAGCAGGGAGAGGGTCGGTATTTTTCATTTTTCATCTATTTTCCTCCTACAGAAGCACTATAGATGCGCTCGAGGAACTGGAGAGCACCTCTGTAACCGATATGTGAACGGTTTACAACGAGTGTTTCAGATGATGGGGTGGAGATTTCGAAGAAGAGCGCCTCCTTTTCGTTGGAAAGGTTCAACTCCCAACTTGTACCGAGAATAAGCGGTTTACCTGCCTTGAACTCTACGCTCTCAATGAGCTTTATCACCTCGTGACCGTCTTCCTCAAAGTCAACATCGATGCTAACGCCTTCGGAAATGTTGTTCTTGAAGTACTCCGTAATGGCAGGACGGAACTTCGCAGGTGTATCGTCAGTAATGACGACACGCTTTGGGATAAGTCCGATCTGATCGGCAAGGAACTTGGAATAAGCCAATGCGTAGGCTGCATCAGCAGTTATGGCAAACTCACTCGGCATGCCATACCAGTATTCGGCAAAGAACTCGGAGAAATGCTCCAGATAGTAATAGTAGATCTCTGCCTCCTGCTTGATAAACTCTTCTGACTGTGCCTTGTCGATACCCGCATATTCCACCACCTGACGGATGAACTTAGCTGTAGCTTCCTCGCCAACTGGTATCTCTGGGATATGAAGGAATGGCTGATCGTATTTCTTCTGCAAGTGCTCGGCATTCCTTACACCTACCCAAGGTGATACTACAAGATTGAACTGAGCCTGTGGAATCTTCTTCCATGCCTCAACACCCGGATTCTCAGGACCGAAGAGCACGTTAACCTCAAGTCCGGCACCACGGAGTATTCTTGCAAGCTCCTGATAGTCGCCACGCCAGTTTTGGTTGTAGTAAGGAGTCTCAAACCAGAGGTTCACAAGTCCCTTCTTCTTCTCACCCTTGTAAGGACCTACGAACTGGTCGATGATAGCGTTCACTACCTCCTCATGTCCGAAGAGGTTGTTACCCTTAAAGCCAGGGGTATTGGCATATACGATAGGATAGCCAGCCTCCTGATAGCTGCGGACAAGGTCAGGCACGTTGTCGCCGATAAGTTCACCAGTACAGCCTGTGAGTACCACGAATAGGTCGCCCTCGTAGATTTTAAGAGTTGACTTGATAAGGTTGTCGAGAGTCTTGATACCGCCAAACACAACATCGTTCTCTGTTGCGTTGGCACTTGGCATGTTACCGCCACCAGCAGCTATACTGCCCTGAAAGGCGTTCTCAAAAGTTAGCATAGCGGTTGTCTTCAGCTGACAACCAGGCGAGCAGTTAGCGATAGGTACTGCTCCTTTTATGGCAACTACAGTATTTGTAGCGCCTACAGCACAGGCATATCTCACGTTGGAGATTACCGTAGGTTTCTTCTTTATTTGTTTTGTTTCTTCGCTCATCTTGAACAAATTTTTCTCATTTAATTAGGCCTCAAGTTTTTTCTCAATTTCCTTGAATACATTCTTGTCGTTAGAGAGAATGAAAGGATCGGTCTGACTAAACCACCAGTCGTTGTATGGCAGACGCACGTGACGTTGCAATGTCTTGTTGAACTTCGTGCGTGACAATACACCAACCAATATCTCAGCAATACGTAGGATGCCGTCATAGCCAACAGGGATATGCTCATCACCAAGTGCGAAAGTTGGTACTCCGAGGTGACCTGCTACTGATGCAAGTCCAGGGTGACGGATGATGAGGAAGTCGGTCTTGACACGATTCAAGAGCTGTGGCAACTGGAAAGCGCGCGTCTTGCTGACCGTGTAGTGAGGAATGTCACCATAGGTCTCAACAAGTTCCTTGAGCGTGTCCTGATTCTTTCCTGCACCATCGTAGATAGGGTCGTGATGGAAAACAAGTGCACCCTCGTTCTTGATACCGAGTTCCGATAGTACGCTGATAAGTCCGTGTGCGTAAGCTGAACCAGTAAGCACCATACCATGCTTGCCTTTGAAGTATTCGCGATATTCTGCAAGCTTTGGAGCTATACGTTTATGCTCGCTTTCGATAAACTCCTCAGCCTCTTTCTCCTTGCCTACCACCTTCGCAATAGCTCTGAGCCATGCGTCAGTACCCTTGATGCCATAAGGCTGTGGTGCGTCAATCTGTGGAACGCCGAACTGCTCCTGAAGGGCTGCACCCATATATCCGCCGAGCGTTTCGCAAAAAGTTGTCGTTGCAACCGCCTCAGATGCCTGTCGGATTTCCTCAAATGAGGCACAGTCAAGCAAATAATTCACTCTCAATCCAAGTGGCTTCAGCAGATCTGTGAACCAGTCTGTACCCCATAGGGCGATGATGTTGATAAGGTCTTTCTGTTTCTTTTTGGGATTCTTCTCCACAATCTGACGCAGCACACCATGGAAAGCCACGTCGAAACCTGTGCTCCAGTGCTTGCTTCGGAATCCCTCACAATGCAGAGGAATAACAGGTACGCCAACCTCTGGCTCCATCTCCTCGGCTACGCTATCAATATCCTCACCCGTGATAGCTGTGGCACATGCCATAGCTATAAAGATAGCCTTCGGATTATAGCGTTCCTTGGCAACACGAATTGCGTGACGCAACTTGGCACTACCACCAAACACCATATCCTTCTCTAACAGATTGGTGCTTATACAGAGAGTGTTCTGCTGTGGCTTACCACGTCGTGCCAGTCCCATGTGCATGGTGAGGTTGAACTTTGCATCCTCACTACTACAGCCAATAGGCGCATGGTTGATAAGCACACAGTCGGTGAGGTTGCCTATCTGACATTGCACAATGGCATTGGAGCACATGGTCTCCTGATTCAGCGGACTTTGTATCTCGCAGAGACGACAGCCCTTTACAGGACACCCACCGTGCTTCTTTAGACTTCTCTCATCGTAAGCCGACTGCTCGATGAGTTCTTTTGCCGAACCGTCCCAACCGATGATTGTGCCTAAGCGCAACTCACGGTTTTCAACGGTGGTCATATTTAGATTGATATTTTTTGACATATTAGTTTTGTTTTATCTTGAACGCCTTGCTGTCAAGTTTGTGATAGTAGCTCGTAATCTTTGAAAGTGCCTCTTCCACAGGAATCTCTATATCGAAAGCAGAGATAGCCCTGAGTTCCAACTGTCTCCGTGCGTTCTTGCCTATCTTTGCGGCAACCACGGCACGACAGTCGGCAACAATCTCAACCGACTGTGGATTGCCTCCACCCGCACAGCCACTACCATTGCCACTCGAACAACCGTTTGAACAGCCACTCTGACATTCAGCCTTGCCTTCGGACTCCTCAGACTCAACTTTTCGGTCTTCTAAAAACAGGAAGTCAAGTCCTTCGACGGTGTAAATCTTAAGGACGGAGGCGCTGCCAAAGTGCAGATTCACCGTCTTTCCGTCGGATGATGCAACTGCTATCTTATAAGCCATTTATTAGATCTTGTAATCGTCAGCATTTTCCATGAAGCCATACTCCATAAGGATTTCCTCAAGTCGTTCCTGAGTCATAGGAGTTGGAATGACGAAGCTTTCATTCTCAATCACAGCTTGTGCAAGATTGCGGTATTCCTGAGCTTGTCCTGATTCTGGTTTGTATTCTATCACAGTCTGCTTATGGATCTCTGCGTGCTGTACAATATTGTTTCGTGGTACGAAATAGAGCAGTTTTGTACCGAGTTCTTCTGCAAAGGCACGAAGGAGGTCGTGCTCATGATCCACGTTACGGCTATTACAGATAATGCCGCCGAGACGTACACCACCAGTCTTTGCATATCGCTTGATACCCTTTGCAATATTGTTGGCTGCATAGAGAGCCATCATCTCGCCTGAAGCCACGATATATATTTCCTTTGCCTTACCTTCACGTATTGGCATTGCGAAACCACCGCAGACCACGTCACCGAGCACATCGTAGAACACATAGTCGAGGTCATCAGTATAGGCACCGAGGTTCTCAAGCATATTGATAGATGTGATGATACCTCTACCTGCACAACCTACACCAGGTTCCGGACCGCCAGACTCAACGCATCGTGTACCGCCGAATCCAGTCTTCATAATCTGGTCGAGTGAGATATCCTCACCCTCATCTCGAATAGTATCAAGTACGGTCTTCTGAGCAAGTCCGCCAAGAAGGAGTCGTGTAGAGTCGGCTTTAGGGTCACAGCCTACAACCATCACTTTCTTTCCATGTTCAACCAATCCGGCAGTAAGGTTCTGTGTAGTTGTTGATTTACCTATACCGCCTTTACCGTAAATTGCAATTTGTCTGATTTCTCCCATTGAGTTTTCTTTTTTATTTGTTTTGAATTTATTGTTTTTTTGAAGTATCCATACCCCATCGGGGATTTTACTTAAATAGATTCTGTATCTCGTCATATTGACGAAGTTTCTCCATTGCATCGGTTATATCACCAGGAAGAGCCATAGGAGTAATACCTCTATCTTGAATAATTGCCATAGCTCCCATACCGATACGCAATGCCACGATATACTGGCAATCAGAGAATAGGGAAACATTTTCCTTCATCTTCTCCGTGGAATGTTCACCACCAAGACAGACGGGGGTCACCTTTCTTTCCTCAACAAGCACATATTCGCCTTCAAAATATTGATAGATATAGAAAGATGTCGCTCTGCCAAAATGAGTATCCACAACATAGCCGTCGGATGATGCGAATGCCACCCTGAATGTATCATATTCCTGATTTCTATCCATGTGAAAATGTTTCGGTTAGTTCTAATTCATCACTAAAAACCTCATCCGCGAACTCTGATATCCCCGGTACTCCTACTGCATCTGCGCGACAGCGATTGCAATGCCTGAATACATTAACATACTGTTCTGCATCCTTACGCGCCTGTTCTATCTCGAAACAATATGGAGCACGTTCATTAGCGAGTTCAAATGTTGGGATGAGTGGGATGATGTTGTAAATCTCAGCACCAAGCCCTGCAACTTTTTTGGCAATCTCCCCAATATGCTTTCCGTTGATTCTTGGCACAAGCACGGTGTTAACTTTTAGCGTTATACCGCTCTTTGCCACCTTCTCCAACCCTTTCAACTGGTTCTCTATTAATATCTCAGCACCTTCTAGAGCATCGTATTTCTTACCGTGATAGATAACGAATTTATTTAGTCTTGCCTCTATCTCAGGATCAATAGCATTAACCGTCACCGTGAGCGAATCGACTCTTGCATCAATTATCTCGTCTGCCTTTTCATTGAGCAACAAACCGTTTGTGCTCATACATTTTAGCAGTTCAGGGAAATGCTTGTCTATGAGTCGGAATGTCTTCAATGCTGCATCTGTGGCAAGTGTATCGCCAGGACCAGCAATGCCTGCAACCTTTATCTCAGGACATATCTTTAATGCCTTTTCCAATACGCCAATGCTTTCCTCTGGCGTAATAACCTTTGATGTCACACCTGGGCGGTGCTCTGTCTTGTTCAGAACGCGATGACAGAATCTACATCCGATATTACAACTGCCAGAAACGGGCAGATGAATACGACCAGTTGTTGCAGCCTTTGGTCCGAAACAGGGATGATTATTTATAATGTTATCCTTATTTGTCATAATATATTTTTTTCTGGGTGCAAAGGTATAGATATTTCCCTACTCTCACAATCCCCTCAATACGTCATTCCTTGTACCAAAATCATGGTATATGTTTATTCTGGCATGATTATATGATGAATTTTAACTTAATGCACACAAAAATCGCCAGTAAAAGTTGAGTTCTACTGACGATTACACTAGTAATAACATATAATAATAAGCATGGCATTTTCTTACAAATGCACCTCTTTGTCCACAACTTCACCATTCAGGATTTTGAAGGAGTTGAGATGAATGCCTTCATGAAGGGAGAGAATGACATATCGGATAGTTGGGTCGTTGGCAAGTCGCAGGTCTTCTTGCGATGGACGTGAAGGCGATGCCGGATGACTATGCCAATTGGCGAGTATCTTCAAGCCATTCTGTCGGGCATATTTCAAGGCTGCGAACTGTTCTCTTGGTGAGAATGAGAAGTGCTCGGGCGAGTGGTCGATGTTCTCCATCCAATAGTTCTCGGTCACCTCGGCTTCTGATTCTCCATTATCCGTACCCAACAGATAGCCGCACGTTTCGTTTGGCGCATCCAGTTGAGCCTGAGAAATCAGTTCATCGATAATATTAAGTGGAATTTTCATAATTTAAGTTTCGCTTGTAAAGATATAATTTAAGTTTCGCAAGTGCAAAACTGTCTGGAAGACAGTACTATTCGTAACCTCGTACATACGAGTGAAACGAGGATGTGCGGGGATATATAGTGCCAATTCCCCAATTACTGCCTGGAGGGCAGTACACCGCCAATCAGGTACAGCCTTCCAGGCTGATTAGTAGATGGAGGCTCTAGGACCGAGGGCATCCTCTCCTTCGTCGAGTATGCACCTCGGTTACTCATGGTGTTGCC
>CAMJKP010000005.1 GCA_946406435.1 uncultured Prevotellaceae bacterium
TAGGTCACCTTATACGTGCATGGTTGGTGATGATAATTGTCAATTATCAATTATGAATTATCAATTATGCTTCGAAAGAACATCAGGTGGTTATTGCGGCAGGGTTCCACCTCTTCCCATTCCGAACAGAGAAGTTAAGCCTGCTTGCGCCGATGGTACTGCAATGCAATGCGGGAGAGTAGGTAGCCGCCTCCTTTCTAACAAAGAGCTTCAGAATTACATTTCTGAGGCTCTTTTTTTGTGTTGGGTATTCCTGGAAATTCCGGAATATCCAGTTCTTCCGGAATAGCTGGATTTTCTGGCTTGTTCTTTGAATCATATTGATATCAAGTATCAAAAACGTTGTTTGTGTTCGTGCACAAATATAAAAGTTTAAAAACGTGAATAATTATAAAATGTAAGCTTTTGCCCTTTGATTCATGTCAATGAACGACACTTTATATTATAATAAGTCTTAAAATATTTCAAAGTGTCAGTTTTTTGTCGTATCTTTGCATTCGATAAAGGTATTAAAGATTGTGTGTAGGATTATTTTTATTGCCACATTATAAATTGGAACCTGATAGAATGTGACGCTACACGATTGTTGCATCTGTCTAGAGTGCAGTGAGCCTGCCTCCATGAATTTGTTATTTGACAAATCATGAAGAGAGTGTAGGCAACGCAATAGCTACAAAACTCCCCATCGACGAGAAGACGCTCACTGCAAGAACTCAAGTTCCAGAAAAACTTTAGTTATGTTAGGTAAAAGGATTGCAAAGATTTTAGTATTTACAGTATTAATGGTTTTTGTTGCCGTAAAGGCAAGTGCGGAAGAGAGTGGTGAAGAAATGTTCGACTGGGAGCCTCTGATGGAAGCTATATCCCAGGTTGAGAGTGAAGGAAATGCAAAAGCCCGTAATGGAAATTGCTGTGGTGCGATGCAGATAAAGCCGATTCTCGTAGAGGATTGCAATTTGATTCTCCGCAGTAGGGGATCAAAGAAAAAGTACACATTGAAGGACCGTTTCAATGTGAAGAAAAGCAAGGAGATGTTTGTACTGATTATGAGTAAGTACAATCCGACCAACGATATTGAACGTGCCATACGAATTTGGAATGGTGGTATTCGATATACGGTCAAGGGTACGCAGAAATATTATATGAAGGTCATGGCTGCGTATAAGTCTTAGTAATAGAATAAAATCGATATTCATATATTTCTCCAGAAAGATAATTGGTCTTTCTGGAGATTTTTTTTACGCTTTTTCTTTGTAAAGTCGAATTTTAGTGTTATATTTGCACTTGCAAATCACGAAACAATAACTATTAGCTAAATAAAATGAAACAGAAGAAATTTATTCTCCAGGAAAATGAACTTCCTACACAGTGGTATAACATTCAGGCAGATATGCCTAACAAACCACTCCCACCACTCAATCCTGCAACACATGAGCCAGTAGGCGTTGACGACCTTGCTCATATCTTCCCACGTGAATGCTGCGTTCAGGAACTTGATACAGAGCACGCTTGGATTGATATACCAGAGGAAGTTCAGGAGAAGTACAGATATTATCGTTCTACTCCACTTGTTCGTGCATACGCACTTGAGGAGGCACTTGATACTCCTGCACATATTTATTTCAAGAACGAGAGTGTTAACCCGCTTGGTTCTCACAAAATTAATTCTGCTCTTCCACAATGCTACTATGCAAAGCAGGAAGGTACTACCAACGTAACTACTGAGACTGGTGCTGGACAATGGGGTGCTGCTCTTTCTTACGCAGCAAAGGTTTATGGTCTTGAGGCTGCTGTATATCAGGTAAAGGTTACAATGCAGCAGAAGCCATACCGTAGCAGTATCATGCGCACATTCGGTGCTGCCGTTACTGGTTCACCTTCTATGTCAACACGTGCAGGTAAGAATATTCTTACCGAAGATCCAACACACCCAGGTTCACTTGGTACAGCTATCTCTGAGGCTGTAGAACTAGCAACAACAACACCTAACTGTAAATATACTCTTGGTTCTGTTCTTAATCACGTTGCCCTTCATCAGTCAATTATCGGTCTTGAGGCAGAGAAGCAGATGGAGATGGCAGGTGAATACCCAGATATGGTTATTGCATGTTTTGGTGGTGGTAGTAACTTTGGTGGTATTGCCTTCCCATTCATGCGTCATAATCTCAAGGATGGTAAGACAACCGAGTTTATTGCAGCAGAGCCAGAGAGCTGTCCAAAGCTGACACGTGGTAAGTTCGAGTATGATTTCGGTGACGAGGCTGGTTATACACCACTTCTCCCAATGTACACACTTGGTCATAACTTCAAGCCTGCTAACATCCACGCTGGTGGTCTTCGTTATCATGGCGCAGGTGTTATTGTTAGTCAGCTCCTCAAGGATAATATGATGCATGGTGTGGACATTCCACAGCTTGAGTCATTTGAGGCTGGTACGCTCTTCGCACGTACAGAGGGTATCATTCCTGCACCAGAGAGCTGTCATGCTATTGCTGCTACTATCCGTGAGGCAATAAAGTGCAAGGAAACAGGCGAGAAGAAAGTTATCCTCTTCAATCTCTCTGGTCATGGTCTTATTGATATGCCATCATACGACCTCTATATCAATGGTGATCTTCGTAACTATGCTATCTCAGACAAGGAGATCCGCGATAATCTTAAGGAGATAGAGAAGTACCAGAAATAAGACTCGCTTGCGCGAGTTGTGAGAATGTAAATTAGGAGTAAATTAATTCAGTAAATTACAGAGCGACAAATATCGCTAGGAAATTTTATAATTTAATGAATTAATTTACTCCTAATTTACTTTCCAAAACCATCAAGCACCGTAAGGTGCTTTTTCTGTCAATAACCTATTCTTTTAATCCAAGTTGTCTTAATACCCAGAGCTCATTTTCGAGTTTTGCTTCATCTGTGTTTTCTGCTTTTTCCTGACCGCCATGTACATCATAGTAAAGGTGCAGGGCTACTGCAGGTTTGTATGTAAGGTCATGGAAACGGCCGGTGAGGAAAGCCTTGCGCTCTTCCATATACTCTTTCCAGTCTTTATTGTCCATAGAGGCTATAAGCTCTTCGAATGTCATATTTGAAGTGCTATACATATTCCATCTCTTCTGTCTCATAGCCTCTGCAGGATTCATGAAGAAAGGCTCAGTCTCCTTTTCAATGTCGAGAGGTTTAGAGGTATCTACCATTCTCCATTTATGGTCTCTTTTAAGAACAGAGCGGTCGATAGCCTCATATCTTATCAAATCATGGTATGGGAAGCGGAATGAGTTTACATTTGCATCAACAAACTCCTTCATAAGACCCTTACGCTCCATTTTCAGATACCCCTTGTATTCTGAGTTGTTGATGTATGCTTGAAAGAAACTCTCCACAGGCTCGGAAAGTCTTCTGAGCACACCAAGCTGATCATCCAGTCTTTCGAAATTCCTATCTGTAGCATCATCAGGATAGCCGTTCATCAGGTCAAACAAGAGCATATATGCGTACTCGTCGTTGTTGGCAAGATAGCAGAAGCGACCATTCAGAAAATCCATACGAATTTTCTGGTATATATCCAGATCCACATATTCAATGAAGCTCTCTATTCTTGTAGGGCAATAGAGATGCTTATGTGTCATCTTCAGATAATACGGATGTAATTGTTTCCTGCCGATGTGTCTCCACTCGTGGTCAGGTTCTAAGAATCTGAATGTTCGCATTTTTTTTCTTGTTTAGGGTAGGGGATTATTCCAGTTCAACAACGGTAATGCCGGCACCACCAAACTGAACGTGTTCATCTCGTGCAGACAGAACGTTAGGGACGGTATTGAGATACTGTCTGATAAGCTGACGGAGAATGCCATTGCCCTTACCATGAAGAATTCGTACTTGGGTAACGCCAACGAGAATGGCATCATCAATAAAGTACTGAACGGCATTCATAGCCTCGTCGCCTCTCATACCTCTTACGTCTATCTCCTGACGGAAAGATGAGCGTCGGCTGTCAATTGTCTCTCGTGTTGTCTTTTCAAGAGAAACATTAAGGAGATTGGCATGCTTGTTTGCCGAAGTGGTGTCTGTGGAAGGCGCTGGAGAATCTGCATGTTCAAGACGCTCTGTCCTCATCTTTGTACGCATATCTCCAAAGATGACAACCGCCATTTTTCCGTTGCTATCTATAGAGTCAATAGCCCCGACAGACTTCGTCCCCTTGATACGTACAGTATCACCAGCAGCAAATACCTTAGTTGAAGTTTTACTTTCTTTAATCTCGGTAACAGCTTGTTTGTCAGACTTATTGTCTTGCTGATTAACGGCAGCATCCTTTTTCTTCTGAGCCTTTCTTTCGCGTCTTGCCTGAATCTGGGCAATCTTTCTTGCGATAGCCTCGTCGTTGGCTGTAGAGTCAAACTCACTAACCTCTGCCTCGAATGCTTTTATCTCCTCACGCAGTTTGCGAGTAGCCTCCTTTTCTGCTTGCGCTTCACGTATCTCGCGTATGGTATTCTCTATACGCTTGTTAGCCTCGCGGATTATCTCCTGAGCCTGTTCCTTGGCATGACGGAGAATAGCCTTACGCTCTTGCTCTACCTCGGTCAGACCTGTCTCGTATTTAGCAATAGTCTTCTCAATATCCTTCTCTCGCTGATGAACAGCCTGACGCTTGGATTCCCAATAACGCTTGTCACGGACGATATCCTGCAAGTATTTGTCGCTTTGGATATAGTCCTGGCCGACAATATCAGAAGCGGCCTTGATAACATCCTCTGGAAGTCCGATCTTTCTTGCAATTTCAATCGCAAATGAAGAGCCAGGACGACCAATCTGCAACTGGAACAAAGCCTTCATCTCATGCCTGTCATAGAGCATAGCACCATTGGCTATTCCTTCATGCGAATCGGCAAAATGCTTTAGATTCTGATAGTGGGTAGTGATGACTCCAAAGGCTTTGTGCTCGCAGAATTTCTGAAGAACAGCCTCGGCTATAGCACCACCAATTCCCGGTTCTGTACCAGTACCGAACTCATCAATAAGAATCAAGGTGCGAGGACCTGCCTGACGTATCATATTCTTCATGTTGGTAAGATGGGAAGAGTATGTAGAAAGATCATTCTCAATACTTTGCTCATCACCAATGTCAATCATGATGTCAGAGAAAATGCCAAGCGTACTCCTTTCGCTAACAGGAATCGACAATCCGCATTGAAGCATATATTGTATAAGTCCTGTTGTCTTGAGACACACGGACTTACCACCTGCATTAGGACCGGAAATGATAAGTATTCTCTTATCGCTTGTAAGCTTTATCTCCAACGGAACAACTTTCTTGTTCTGTTTCTGGAGCGAAAGCTGAAGAAGCGGATGTCGAGCCTCTATCATATCCACCATAGGCTTTGTCTTTACCTGTGGCTCAATAGCCGTTAGATATTCTGCAAGACTGACCTTCGCATTAACGAAATCGATCTTTGCAAGGAAGGTGTATGAATCGAGCATCTCCTTCCACCAAGGACGAATCTCTGCGGCAATCTCTTTTAGAATACGGATGACCTCACGACGCTCATCGTTCTCAAGTTCACGAACTTTATTGTTCGCCTCTACTACTTCAGCCGGCTCTATATAAACAGTTCTTCCTGAGGCACTTTCATCATGCACTATACCGCGGATTTTCTTTTTCAATCCTGGGGCTACAGGAATCACGAGACGACCGTCACGCAAAGCTGGAGCTGCATCTTTTTCTACCAATCCCTCCGACTGGGCAGAACGCAATATCCCGCCAAGAATACGTGATATACTTCCTTCCGTCTGAGCAAGTTCCCTACGAATTCTTTGAAGGGTAAGGGAGGCGCTATCCTTGACCTTGCCAAATTTATCCAAGGTCCTGTCAATAAGCCTCACTATCTCAGGGAAAGTGGCAACGCCATCTGCCATACGGTAGAGGGCAGGATATGTCTTGCCATATCCTAAAGCCTCCTTTGGCGTGAGTGGCTCTTCGGCCTCGGAATCTTCTTCTATATTGTCATTACGGACAATCTTTATAAGGGCATCAATAGTATCAAGAGATTTCTTCAGGTTGAAAAGCTCTTCCTCTTCCATGTGCGTGCCTTCAAGACGCATACGAGCGATACTGTCTCGCATATCATAGAAATGCTGCAAGGGAAGGTCTTCACGCTCTTCCTTCATCTTCCGAAGGTCGCGTATCTGACTGAGCCATTCCGTTATCTCGTCGGCATTATCAGAGAAATGCATCTCGCTAACCTGTTCTCTTCCGAGTGACGACTGGCATCGCTCGTTGAGAAGAGACCTTATCTCTGTAAAACCTATTTTCTGTTCGAAGTTCTGTGGGTATATCATTCTTTCTAAGGAGTGTAAGGAGTACAAGGAGTTACGCTCCTTTGTCGCTTAAGGAGTACAAGACGATAGTAATTTGTTGTCATATAGCTTAGGGGGATAAAGACCATTGTCTTGTACTCCTTGAACTACTTGTACTCCTTATTACTCCTTTACTATATTAATAATGTGTACAAAGATAGTCAAAAAGAAATGAATATCCAACGTGAATGAAAAAAATCTAATGATTTCAACGAAAATATTTTGTTTCATGCTCAAAATCGACTAACTTTGTAACCGAAACACTTGCATTTATACTTCCTTGTGAATAGAAAAAGACTATATCTGTCGGTTGTATGTCTCGCCAGTACTTTGTTGCTGAATGCCCGAACATATTTTGTTGCTCCTAATGGCTCAGACGAGTACAGAGGCAACATCGCGCATCCTTTTGCCACTCTTAATCATGCTGTGGAGGTTGCACAAGCGGGTGATACCGTTTATTTCAGACAAGGAATATATCATGTTTCAGAATCGACTCCTGATCCCAAAGATAAACGATATAACATCATCTGCCATTTCACGCGCTCTGGTCGTGAAGATGCTCCTATCATCTTTTCTGGATATAAGAATGAACGTGCGGTATTCGATATGAGTGCCGTCCGTCCAGAAAACAGACGTGTAGTTGCTTTTCTTCTAAGTGCCGACTATCTCGTCTTCCGACAGTTGGAGATAATAGGTGTTCAGGTTACTCAGAAAGGCCATACCCAGAGTGAGTGCGTGCGTTTTGAATGTGCAAATCATTGTGTGATAGAGAATTGTTCTTTCCACGACGGTATGGCTATTGGAATATACATGATATCGGGAAGTGACAATCTCATCCTTAATTGCGATTCCTACAACAACTTCGATGCTGTTTCTGACGGAGGGTATGGAGGTAACGTAGATGGCTTTGGGGCACATCTCACTTCTGCCAATTATACAGGAAACGTGTTCCGTGGGTGTCGTGCATGGTGGAATAGTGATGATGGCTTTGACATTATCAACTGTCTTGCGCCCGTCATTATCGAGGATTGTGTGGCGTTCTATAACGGCTATCGTCCTGGAACGCTTACAAGAGCCGGAGACGGAACAGGTTTCAAGGCTGGTGGTTTTGGCATGAAACCTTATTCAAGAATGGTCCGTAAGGTAGAGGTTGTTCCTTGCCATATAGTCAGACGTAGTATTGCCTATAAGAACAAGAACAAGGGTTTCTACGCTAATCATCATCTTGGTGGGGTGATGTTTGCTGATAATGTGGCTATCTCCAACCCTCGTAACTATAGCATGATATGCCGTAAGTCTGCTGAGGAGAATATTGATGTCCCCGGCTATGGGCATATTCTGACGAACAATATCTCGATTCGTCCTTTTAAGGATGGGTATGACTATACCGACTATGATCCGGACAAATGTACTATGAAGAATAATGTCACAGAAAAGACGATGAAGAAGGGCAAGACCCCATTCTTTGATATTACCAAGTTCAAGCCAGAGGATTATATTGCTCCAAGGAAATGAAACCTCCTTCGGAGGTGGGGCGGAAAGTAAATTAGGAGTAAATAGAACCTGTAAATTAATTCTGAAAATCATAAAATTTCTTGCGACGGATGTCGCTTTGTAATTTATTGCTCTTTTATAATTTACTTTCTAAAAACAACAAAGGCACCGTAAGGTGTTTTTTTTATTCTATTTTCATGTCTTTACATATTATGTAGAGTAGGGGATTCTTCGCTCTTCATTCGAAGATACTCCATCGCATCTCCATCGCATCTCCATCGTTAGTCCATCGTGTCGATGGAGTATCGATGGACAATCGATGGACAATCGATGGAGCAGTAGCGGAGGAAGAGCGGAGGAAGAGCGAAGGAAGAGCGAAGGATCAACGGAACTATAAATATTCTCCTTTTATTGTTTTTCTATTTCTCTAATTCTTGATGGAAATTATAAAATTTGTTAAGATTTTGAACAGGCTTTTGCTTTACGGTCTTAATTTGCGAAACGGAAAAATTGAACAATTTTACTGAATTATCAGTTTGAGACGAAAATGAGGGCGAAGACGAAAATGATAGTAGAAAACGGGAAAAGGAGAAGAAATGAAGTGAAAATTGTTTGCGCCAACAATTATTGAAAACGTTCTATATTGTTGCATAAACCCGCATAATTGTGTCATTTGTGAGAGTTTATAATTAAAAAGTGTTAAATAATTGTATTTTTAACGCTAAAATTTGCCTATTTTGTCAATTTGTAATACTTTTGCTAACGAAATGAAGTCGGAGAGCCGCTAAAAACGTAAAATTTTTAGTTGACTTTTTCCGGAAGAATGTGTAAAACGAGGGGAAAAAGGGGATAAAATCTTTATTATTTCCAAACCTTTAAAAAATGAATCTTTAAAATTATAACAACGTGAAAAAAATCTTTATTGCACTAATGCTTTTAGTCTCAAGTGTATATTCTTGGGCTTATGACAGTAGTAATCCGCACATTTCTAGTAAGAAAGTGGGTGTGTATACTCAGTTGACAATTCATAAGTGCGACCCCGGTTGGGAGCGTGTTAACGGGCATTGGGTTCAAGCGAAGTGTAACCATTCTTTGAAGCAGATTATCGAAGAGGCTAAAATTACTGAAGCAGACCACATAGATTTGGTTACAGTTGAACTTGACAATGATGATAATAAGGTTGTTGAGGGCTTCCCTTTTCTGAAGGCGTACACTATTAATTTAAGAAAGGTTACTAATCTTGGCTCTTGGAAGGAACTCAAGAACCAGTATGTCAGCAATGTTCTTCTTCAATATTCTAAGGATTTGGGGTTGCTTGACAATAGTGTTATAGAGAATTTTAATCCTGAAAGGCTTTATAATGTAATTACTCTTGATGATGCATGTCAGCCATGTAAAAAAGCTAATATTGATGCATATGTCAATAAGCCTGGCTTCCTTGCCAATGGTCTTCAGTATATTAGTGAGCTGGGTGAGCAGGCTGGTTATGGGTATCATTATGGTAATTCACCTGCATGGTGGAATGATGGTACTCCTAATGGTGGTAATGGATATGATTATTATAAACCGACTTTTAAGGAGGTTACGATTTCAGGATATGTGTTTGCATGCGACTTGATGGCAAATGAACAGGATTTCTTGACAGAAGATGGTCATATGCGTCCATTCCCTAGAAAAATAACATATCAGGATAGAGGACCGGAGTATCGTCCAGGAAGTAGATGTGAAAATCCTAAGGCTCCAAGTAACAGTGATCCAAATGTGACTTTCTATGATGAGCCAGGTCATGATGGTAATAGCGGTAACGTTAAAGCTGCTATGGCGGGTTCTCGTGTCCGCAAGTTGGATCTTAAAAATGCGCAGTTTGGTGAGTGGAAAGAGGTGAATGGCGTGAAGGTATTCAAATACTATCCTGCTGATATGACAGTCTCTATGCTTTTTGAAATAGATAAGGATGCTTGTATTGAGGAACTCTATCTTCCTACATCACCTACACAATACATTATTCCTGAAGGATTCCTTCATGATTCAAAGAATATTCATGAGCTTTGTATTCCAAGTAATTATAAAGAGATTGGCAGATATGCGTTCCTTGGTGCTCAGGGATATGGTTTCACGCATTTTACCACAACAGCTACAGAGGTTGATGAACAGAAACAGTTGTTTAATGGCATCAAGAAAGGTGATGTCATTGACTATGGTGATCATACATTGACTTTGCCTTCTACAACAAAATTCGTAGGTCGTGGTGCTTTCAGCGGTTATGATGGTGCAGCTCTTCTTGAGGATGTATATGTTCTTGCAGAAGAGGCTCCTATCTGTGAGTTCTTCGCATTCGACCAGAAGACATACGTAGGAGATAATTACCATCATCAGGGACATCTTATTAAGAAGGGTAACTATGTTGATGCTAACATGGCTATGCTTCACTTCCCTAATACAACTTCTCGTATTGAGATGTTGAACTACTCAGATATGACCCGTAAGTATCGTCTTTATGACGAGACTGGTCACTATGACAATATGGGTAATATCCTTGTATGGCCAACACAGGCTCAGTATAATCGTTCGTTCAACCAGGCACTTGCTGGTGTAACATGGTGGGCTTGGAAGGAGAATCTTAATGGAGTTGATGATCCTGAGAATGCTTATTCTGCAGGTGCTGTTGCAGGTCGTGCTTATGCGAATGCTAATCATGAGTATGTGTTCTCAAAGGCAGCTGCTGATGATGGCTTCTCAGATAAGTTTACAGAGTCTTTTGATGGTGAGAATCCAAATTCCAGCTTCAATCCTAATGAGGGTAAGGGACAAGGAATAAATGGTAATCTGGCTCACTGGGATGATCTGTTGCTAACAAAGGCTCATGCACAGGATGAAAAAGACCGTCCTCTCTCATACAACTTTAATGATTATGGCGGTTGGCATCAGTTCGTAATTACTGAGCTCTATGATTTCTTGCTTGATGATCCAATTCCAGGACCAAGACCTGATTATTACAACTTTGCAAGGTATAACAAGAATATCTGGTATGGTGTTTGTTTCCCATTCAACCTGACAAAGGCTCAGCTTTTGAAGGCATTGGGTAATCCTGAGAGTGGTGAGTATCCTGTAGTTTCAACTCTCGCAGGTGTTACACGTGATGCAGAGAAACTTGGTATTACAATCCACATGAGTAAGAACCTTCTTAATTATAAGGTTATTTATGAGGATGACAATAATACAGTTAAGGCAGATTTGGCTCATGGTAAGTATGTAATGTATGAGAACGTGAATTATGGTGATGATGATATCGTAATTGAGGCAAACAGACCATATTTCGTTCTTCCATGTCTTCCTGAAGAAGAGCTTGAAAAGGCAGCAAAAGGTTATAGAAGAAGTGAGGTTACTTACGAGAAGGATAAGATTATGTTCCCAATTCCTACTCGCGTTCGTGCCGTTGATGGAAAGTCAAGATCATTTGTTGACGGTCAAGACAAGAATGTTCAGAACAATACAAGTTATACATACAACTATTACTTCGTAGGAAACAACATTCCTCAGACAATGCCTGAGAATGCTTACTACCTTGCTGAATATCAGAAGAAGAATGGTGAATACTGGTCTTCATTCTACCACAACAGTCCTAAGAAGACAGATTTGATGTGGCAGGATAATGAGTCTATCGTAATGGCTGTTGTAGAGGATTTAAATGGATCTAATAGTAAGGGCTTTCTTGAGCGTAAGCAGATAAAATATAATGGTGTAGATCACAACTATATCTGGAATGCAAGTCCTTATTATGACTGGATCTTCTTTAAAGGAACTGGTAATCCAATTCATGCTAAGACAGCATTTGGAATACAGGTTGAGGATAACTATACAACAAGCATAGAGCTTCCTGTTGATATGGAAGATGTTAATGCAGGCAAGGTATATAACCTCAATGGTCAGTTTGTTGGTATTGATGCTAACAAGATGGCTAAGGGTATCTACATTGTTGGTGGTAAGAAGATTGTAAAGTAAATATTAATTCGATATATATTATTAAGCAAGAAGAAATGAAAAAACTTTATTCAGCTCCAATTGCTGAGATGATAGAAGCGGAATTGGGTGGTCTTTTAGAAGAGGTTGTAAGTTTTGTCGGTGTTGACATTGATGATCCTCATCCAGGACCAGGCTTCGGAGAAGCAAAGGAAGGTGTATTTGATGCTGGTTCAAAGTCAAGTAGCATCTTCGATTTCGACGAGTAATCAGTTCTGTTTCTTCGTTTAAAAAACGGGGAAGTGATTCCCCAAGTAAAATTAACAATAAAGAACACGTAATAAAGATTCTGCGGGTGGCATGTTGTGAGGCATGTCCCCCGCTTTTTTCGCTTATATCAAGTCTTGCTCATAATTCCAAATATTTGTTTGGAGGTCTCACGAAAAAGTTGTAACTTTGCAAACGGAAATGAATCGTACAGATAAATTTCACAATTGGAGCTTACGCTCCTTATATTTGGAAAGTTAATTAGGAATAAATTGAATCGGTAAATTAATACAGAAAAACTTAAATTTCTTTGCGACGAGTGTCGCTTGGTAAATTTATTGCTCTTTTTATAATTTACTTTCAAAAAAACGGAATGTTTTCTATTAGAATTTAGGATAACGCAATATATGGATTTTCAAGTAATAGCAACAACGATGTGTTCGTTGATTATCATCGTTATAGCTGGGTTTATATCTCATAAGCGAGGGATAATTAATGAGGAGTTTGAACGTAAGCTTTCAGGTTTCGTGATAAAGGTGACTTGTCCTGCACTTCTCATATCATCCACTATGGGCGACAAGATGCCTGACAGGGAGCATATTCCAATGCTTCTCCTTGTCAGTTTCCTGACATACTTCATTCTTATTCCTCTTGCTTATATTCAGCCTGTTTTGATGAGAGTGAAGCGAGATCTGAGGGGAATGTATAGTTTTATGCTTACGTATAGTAATGTGGGCTTTATCGGGTATCCTGTTGTGGCATCAATATTTGGTTCGGATGCAGTATTCTATGCTTGTATTTTGAATATCTTCAATACAATCACGGTATTTATATGGGGTGTGATGTTCATTTCGGGAGAGAACCTGAAGAATGGTTTCCGCTTTCGACTCTTTGTTTCTCCTGCTATGATAGCGACATATATCTCGGTGATTATCGTGATTCTTAATCTCCATACGCCAAAGGCGATAGCTATGCCACTTTCCATTCTTGGAAATATGACAGTTCCATCTTCTTTGATAGTTATAGGAGCTGCATTGGCTGAGATTCCGACACGTAAGATGGTGGGAACACCCCATATATTCATTATGTGCTTTCTGAAACTGTTGGTTCTTCCCTTGCTTGTATATTATGCTATGATTATGATTGGGATAGACACTCGTATATCTTCTATTAACATGATATTGATAGCTATGCCAGTTGCAAGTTTCGGTACTATGTTCTGTATGCAGATGGGAAAGGATGAGACAACCATGTCGCAAGGTACGTTCTGGACGACTCTGCTGTCTGTTGTCAGTATACCGTTATTGGCTATGCTAGTAGCGTAGGAACTGCTACAATGGAGCTTGCGCTCCTTTTGTCGGAAAGTAAATTGGGGGTAAATTAATCCAGTAAATTTGAATCAGTAAATTTTAGATTTTCTTGCGACAAATGTCGCTTTGTAATTTGCTGTTCTTTTTATAATTTACTTTCTAAAATACGACTATACTTTTTGGAGTAAAGCAAAAGGTCAGCAGATAAGAATCTGCTGACCTAAGATGTTTTTCAGATTGTTTTGTGTGTATTGTATTAAGGAGATTATTATTTGTTCTTTTTCTTTTCCTTACGCATTTCTGTTTTTGCCTTCCGTCTTTCGACCTTGGCATTATGTTTCTCGACTTTTGCATTATGCTTTTCGACCCAGATATTGTGTCGCTTTAATCTATGTGCCTTATGTCTTTCGACTCTGGCATCATGTCTAGCAGCATGAGCTTTGTGTCTTGCATTTCTTGCCTGTATTCTTTCGTAATGTTTTTTGTGCATCTCACTTTCCAACTTACGGACTTCAACTTCCATCTTGCGGACTTCTTTTTTTGTGAGATGGCATTTTGTGCAGACATCGCGATGCCATTTGTGGTTGCCTTTTAGAATATGGTGACGCAATCGCTTGTTCATTCCAGGATATACCCTTGTGCGATCAGCCACATACTTTCCTCCGCATGTCTCGGTATGGATGTGGAAGAGGGTACATTTCTTCTTTGGCCCGACTTCTGTATCCTGTGAAGCCAGATTGTTAGGCAATAGAGTGTTGTCTGTATGGATTACGGCATCTGCCGAAACAGTACCGAAAACCATCATTATGCCGATTAGTAGCGTTCTAAGTATTGTTTTCATTTGGTATCATGTTTTGTGGGCATGCTTGCTATGTAATGCTAAAAACATGCCGCATGTTACTGTTTTCGTTTGCAAAGTTATGTATTTTATTGAGAATCCCAAAGAAAAACAAGAGAAAATGTGGAAAAAGAGTATAAAATTACGTTTCTCTGATTGTAATATTAAAAAAATGAAAATATCGCATCAGATAGAATTGGCATTCAATTATTTTTAGTATTTTTGTAGTCAAAATATATATAACCTATGAGACAGATATTATTCTCAATCCTATTTGTGGCAGGCTGCATGACAGCTTCTGCCCAACAGAAATTCATGCTCCCGAATTCAAATCCTCAGGCTAAAGATACAGAGCATGAGATAGAGCAGTATGGTGGCATTTCCATACTCGGTGTTGTTAATCCTTCGGTTGAAGTTTATCTACCAGAAGCATCCAAGGCAAATGGGTGCGCGGTAATCCTTTGTCCTGGTGGCGGTCTTAGGGCTTTGTCATGGACATCAGATGTGATAGATATGGCCAAATTGCTTAATGCCAACGGCTATGCTGCTATTGGCTTAAAATATCACCTGAATACTGGTACAATGCAAATGCCAAAGGGTATGAAAATGCCGCCTATGGTGGATGTTACGGGATTTGCCAATTTCAAGGATGCAGATTGTAATCCTGCTCATTTCCCTCAAGGTGACAGTATTCTTGCATTGGCTGCAGATGATGCAAACGCTGCTATGCGTCTTGTTCGCGAACATGCTGCGGAATGGAAGATAAAGAAGGTGGGTTATCTCGGCTTCTCTGCAGGCGGTGGTGTTGCCTTTGCTGCTATGAATATTGCGAAACCAGAAGAGATGCCCGATTTTATATGCACCAACTTCGGTCCTGCGCTTTGTCCTGTGAAGGTTCCAAATCCAGCTCCTCCGCTGCTTATCATGTCCCGTGTGGATCATCCTAATGTGGCTGCCGGACTTGTAAGCCTCTTCATGGAATGGAAGAAAGCTGGTGGTAATGCTGAAATCCATCTCTATGGTGACGGTAAAGGCCCTTATCAGCTTATGCCACAGAATGAAACCACCACGACAGAAGCTTGGAGCCAGCAATTCCTCCTATGGCTGAAAGCAAAGGGCTTCTGCGATAGTGGGAAATAGTCATAGTAATCTTAAAAAATCGTAACAAATTATTGTATTCAAAGATTTATTAGTACTTTTGTGCTCATATATAAGCGAAATAACTAAAACAAAAGGTAAAAATGAATTTGAAATTTAAGTTGGTCATGGCTCTGACTCTTGGAGTATTCTCCAATAGTTTTGCACAGATGCCAATGAGACCTTACAAATCCACGGTAGTAAATGAAGACGGTACTGTAACATTCCAATATCGTAACAACAATGCGAAGAGTGTGAGTGTTGATGTTCAGTTTGCTGGTAAGAATGAGATGAAGAAGGATGAGAGAACAGGCATGTGGTCGGTTACTCTTGGTCCTGCTGCTGCTGATATGTATCCATACAACTTTGTTGTGGATGGCGTTAGCATAATGGACCCTCAGTGTGAGCAATATTTCCCTAACGAGGGCTTCAAGAACAGTCTTTTGGAGATTCCTGGCAAGACAGCTCTTCCACACGACATAAAGAACGTGCCTCATGGAAGCATGGAGTATGTGAACTATTTCTCTAAGAGCCTGAACTATACAAACAATGCTCTTGTTTATCTTCCACCATCATATTACAAGGATACAAACAAGACATACCCAGTATTCTATCTCATCAGCGGAACAACTGATACAGAGGAGGTTTACTATAAGGTCGGTCGTGTGAATTATATCCTTGACAACCTTATTGCCGAGGGTAAGGCTAAGGAGATGATTGTTGTATTGCCATACGGTAATCCTAACAAGCTCCTTCCTGTTATGCCAGCTAATGGTATGCCTGCTATGGGCTTCGGTAATGATGTGTTCAGCAATGACCTTATAGGCGATCTCATGCCATATATTGAGCAGACATATCGCACTATTAATGATCGTGAGCATCGTGCTATTGGTGGATTCTCACGTGGTGGTAATCAGGGACTCTACAACGGCTTGAGCAACCTCGATAAGTTCTCTTATCTCTGTTCTTACAGTTCATTTACATCTACCGATATTCCTAACGTTTATGACAAGGCAAAGGATACTAATAGTAAGATAAACCTCTTCTGGCTTGGTGTGGGAACTGATGATTTCCTCTATGGTAATGCTCGTGACTATACCGAGTTCCTTGATAAGAAAGGCATTCGCAGCGTTAAGGAATATACCCATGACAAGTTCGGTCATACTTGGATGAATGCCAAGTACTTCCTTAACGAAACCCTTCAGCTTCTCTTTAATCCAGAGGCTTCAAAGAAGGCAATGGATAATGCAAAGCCTACACTTGCTAAGACTGGTAAGGAACAGCAGTTCACTCCAACGGTTATGGCTCGTCTCTTCCCAAAGCAGATAGTATCTCCTGAATACGGATCTTCTGACGTGACATATAACTTCAAGGCACCGGAGGCAACGACCGTTCTTTTTGAGAGTGAGCTTCTTTCAGAGCCTCTGGCTATGCAAAAAGATGCTGATGGTGTATGGAGTGTTAAGGTGAGTGGTGTGGCAAATACTACGTTCAAATACTGCTTTATTGCAGATGGAACAAAGGTGGCTGACCCTAACAATATGTACCTCTCACCGGATAAGGGCTTCAAATACAGCATTTCCAAGGCACAAATCAAGGATCTTGGTAATGTGAAGCATGGTATCGTGACCTATAACTATGGTGAGGGTACAGCGGTTTATCATTCTGCCGGTTGTAAGGATGCTCCTACAATTTCCCTCATCATTGGCAAGAATGATACAGAGGAAAGTTGGTTTAAGGTTGGAGGTGCTGATGATATTGCTGATCGTCTCGTTGCAGAAGGGAAGATTAAGTCATGCTCATTCTTCGTTGGTGAGACTCCGCTTCCTGGCACTAAGATTCTCCGTGCTGATGACTTCAATACATGGGATAAGCGTAGTAAGGCATTTGAGGACCTGCTTCTTGGCAAGACTATTATTCCAATGGTAGATGCATCTGCATTCAAGGCTACAATCGACGGTAAGGCTGTTGACCTCTATACTCTCACAAATGGCAAGGTAACGGTTCAAATTACCAATTACGGAGGATTTATTGTATCTATGCTTGCTCCTGATCGCGCAGGTAACTATACTAACATCGTAACACATTATAATAGCATAGGTGAGTATCAGAAGTACAACCTCGGTATGGTAGGTCCTGCTCTTGGTCGTTTTGCTAATCGTATTGCTAATGCTAAGTTCACTCTTGATGGCAAGGAATACAACCTCACAAAGAATAGCCGTGAGCATATTCTTCATGGTGGAAACAAAGGCTTTGACCATGTGGTATGGGATGTTGTAAGCAGCGATAGCAAGAAACTTGTGTTGAAGTGTGTTCTTCCTGATGGTGCTGACGGTTTCCCTGGTAATCTCACAACTACTCTCACATACTCTCTTACAGATGATAACGGACTTTCTATTGCCTACGAGGCAACTACGGATAAGCCAACAGTTGTGAACCTCTCCAACCATTCATACTTCAACCTCAATGGAACTGGGGTAGGGGATATTATGGATCACACACTCTATGTAGAGGCTGACAAGATTACAGAGACAACTCAGGATGGTATTCCTACTGGTAAGTTCATTGATGTTGTTGGAACTCCATACGACTTCAAGAGTGGATGTCGCATAGGCGACCGTCAGATGCAGTTCAAGGGTGGATTCTTCCCATTCGGTCAGAGGATGGAGATTCCAGAAGGAAAGGTTATGCAGTATGATAATAACTTCTGCGTAACACATAAGGGAAAGGCTGTAGAGAAGGTGGCAACTCTCTATTCTCCAGAATCAGGTCGTGTTCTTGAGGTATGGAATGATCATCCTGGTCTTCAGGTATATACTGGTGCTCGTACAGCTATCGCTCTTGAGTCTCAGATGTATCCTGACTCTCCAAACCATAAGGAGTTCCCTTCAACGGTTCTTCGTCCAAAGCAGAAATACACTCATACTTGTATTTATAAGATGGGGGTGAAGTAAAAAAGACCCACCCCCAGCCTCTCCCTTTATGGGAGGGGTAAGGGGGAGGGTCTTTAAGAAATACTCATGTATCCTTGTATCATCATTTAGTTCTGGGTGGAATGAGGTGACGAGTTGTTTTCCTTGTCTTGCTGCAACGATATTTCCGTCAACCTCAGCAAGAACCTCTACACCATCCTTAACAGCTGTGATATAAGGAGCACGGATAAAGGTCATTGGAACTTTGCCAATGCCCTTAACCTCGTCTTGGGTAAAGAAACTGCCAAGTTGTCTGCCATAGGCGTTTCTTTTTACCTCTATATCCATAGTGCCGAGATGTTCAGAGTCGAGCATGATGAGACCTGCACAAGTACCGAATACAGGCATTCCGTCAAGAATTGCTTTCCTGATAGGTTCAAGAAGGTTCTCATCACGTATTATTCTCATCATAGCCGTACTCTCACCCCCAGGGATGATAAGTCCACGCTTGTCCGTATTCTCGATAAAGTCATTCCAATCGTCAAGATTGCGAATCAGAACGCTTTCCTCTCCTAATTTATGGAGCATCTGCTGATGTTCTGCAAATGCTCCCTGTAATGCTAATATTGCAATCATAAGACCTAACCAAGCCTTCCCCAAGGGAAGGATGTTTTATAGTATTTATTCCTTATAAGATTTAGCCACCATTTCCTGCTCCTCCATTGATTAGAAATACTAATCACTCCCCCTTGAGGGGGTGAGGGGGGAGGAACCCTCCCTTGAGGAGGGACTGGGTGGGTCTCTATTTCCCTCTCTCCGCCATCAGCAGTTCAATCTCACTTTCGTTGATACCTACCATAGCTTCACCAAGATCTTCGCTGAGTTCTGCGATAATCTTTGGATTGTTATAGTTGGTAACAGCCTTTACGATTGCCTGAGCCCGCTTAACAGGATCACCACTCTTGAAGATACCGCTACCTACGAACACACCCTCAGCACCCAACTGCATCATCAGGGCTGCATCGGCTGGAGTTGCAACACCACCAGCAGCAAAGTTTACGACTGGGAGCTTGCCGTTCTCGTGAACATACTGCACAAGGTCGAAAGGTACTCGCAACTGCTTTGCTGCCTCGTAAAGCTCATCCTCGCTCATAGATACAAGACGGCGGATCTCGCTCTGCATCATTCTCATGTGACGAACTGCCTGAATAACATCACCTGTTCCTGGCTCGCCCTTTGTGCGAATCATAGTAGCACCCTCGTTGATACGACGAAGAGCCTCTCCAAGATCTTTTGCACCACAAACGAAAGGTACGTTGAACTTACGCTTGTCAATATGATAAACATCATCTGCAGGGCTAAGTACCTCACTCTCATCAATATAGTCAATCTCGATTGCCTCAAGGATTTGTGCTTCTACGAAATGTCCTATACGTACCTTTGCCATTACAGGAATTGATACAGCTTCCTGAATACCCTTGATCATCTTAGGGTCGCTCATGCGTGACACTCCACCAGCAGCACGAATATCTGCTGGGATTCTCTCTAATGCCATTACTGCACATGCACCAGCAGCCTCTGCTATTTTTGCCTGTTCAGGAGTCGTAACGTCCATAATAACACCGCCCTTAAGCATCTGTGCAAGGTTGCGGTTAAGAATAGTTCTATTTTCCATACTTTAAATTTGGCCTCTCCCCCCGCCCTCTCCCGTAGAGAGGGAGCCGGAAGTAGATGGCATGTTAATTGTTGCTTGTTAATTTTTGATTTCTGGGTGCAAAGGTAGATACAAAAAAAAGAACAGACAAAAGCCTGTTCCTAAAAGATAGAAATGTGTTCCGAAATATGCAAACCACCAACACCTATCATCCAACACCTAACACCCATCACCTTCTGTATTCTGTAGGTGTCTCTCCTTCTTGTCCCTTGAAGAACTTACAAAATATTGTCTGGGAAGAGAAGCCGAGACGGTCGGAGATTTCCTGAATAGTGAGCCTTGAATTGTCGAGAAGCAACTTAGCTTCATTAATAAGATAGTTTGAAATAACCTGTTTGGGAGAAATTCCGACTGTTTTGTCCGTAACCTGAGACAGATATCTCGTCGTGATGTTCAGTTTGTCGGCATAGAAAGCAACGCTATGCTCTTTCTGATAAAACTCAGCTACAATACTGATGAACTCATTATAAATGTCTTTTGCACGAAGACTCTGTTTCTCATTACTAACGGCATATACCACACGACTATGAACATATTCGTGGGCGTTTCTTATGGCTGTGGGAACGTCATCGCCCATACCAAGTCTTGTGGTGATAGCTGCTGACAAAGCACTACCAACACCATGCTTTTTCCAGCCCTGAATGTTGTATGACGTAAAGAAATGCTTTGTGCCTTCGCCGTAGAGTAGGGCAGTAAGGCGACCTTCAGATAACTGTCCTCCACGAAGCATAACCCATTCTGCCCCCATGTTTTTCAGTTCTTGGGCGGCTATGAGCATATCATCGTCAGAAGTTATCTTCTTGTCAAGAATTTTCTCTGCCTCATTACATCTGAGCATCAGCAGAGTTGATTCTGGTATTAGATAGGTAGTGATAGCGCGAATTGATTCATCGTCAATAAGTTGCGAACCGTCAGAAGAGAATATGCCAGGGGCGCATACAATTCTTTTGCAACCGATTACTTCGTCCCTTACAGCCTTTATTGTCTGGGGATTCTGTATGAGTCCTATCTTAGCTGCCTTTGGGTGCATAGTGTCCATTATTGTCCTTGCCTGATCCACTATGACATCCTTGTGAAGTCTATGCCATTTCATGCCCTTGCCGTCATTAAGAGCCATACAGGTGATAACGGTCATAGCATCTCCACCAAGACTTGTGATAGTCTTGATGTCTGCCTGAATGCCTGAAGAACCAATGCCGTCAGAGCCAGAAATTGTCAATATCGGGGTTATTATCTTCACGTCGGGCAAAGTTACGCAAAAAATATGACAACTCCAAATGTCCCACGATTTTTTACGTTTTTCCTTTGTCATGTTAGGATTTTTGTTTACTTTTGTTCTCAGAAAGAAAATAAAGAGCTTATGAAACAGAAAAGAATCTATTTTTTTGCTTTCTTGTTCGTCTTTTTATTTAAAGGCTTATATTGCAATGCAGGTAATGTTGATAAAATCATCGTTACTTTTGGTAGCGTTGTTGGTTATGGTGTTCAAATAAATAAAGCAATATTTAATAATAAAGGCAAAATATTCAAACTGGAAAATGAACGTGATTATGGTTCAATTTATAAAGTACCATCTCTAATTCAAAGTGAAGATATCTATAACTTATTGGATTCTATAAACGCAAAGAAAAGTTCAAGTGCAAAAGGCCTTTGGGGTTTCTCTGATGATGACATTTCAAAATGTATTACGTGGTTAAAAGATACAACCATAGATGATGCAGACCTTGAAGTTGCAATATACCGCATTAGTAAATCGGATTGTTTAAAATTTCTTGCTCGTCCAGATGCCAAAGAGATTCTTAATGAAAAATGTATCAATATAAGATTTTATCATGGTACCCATTTTGATATAACCTTTATTTTCTCAGACGGAAACGAGCTTGTCATTAAACCTCAAAGCTTATATAAAGGTGCTTATTGGTTGGTTGGAAAAGACAATTATGTTCGTAATGATGTTGTTACTCCGTTTTTAGAAAAGATGCAATTATATTCTTTAAATTGGTATGGATATGAAGACTATGAAGCTATAATAGGTGTTATCGGTCGTAACAAAGAACAATTACTAAATTTGAAGTGATAGTCTTGTCTTTCCAGAGAAAATAGGCAAATCCTTCGCTCATCCTCCTAACCAAACTCGATGAACCTCCCTTTTTGTTCGCTATAGGAACGGACTTTCATCGAGTTTGGTTAAGAGGAACAAGGGAATATCAACGGAAGGACAACGGCAAAGAATAATATGAAGATTTTAGATTACATTTATTATAGGCTCTTTATGGCAAACTATAGGTATTGGGGCAGTTCAGAAACTGCTCGTAGTATCTCAGGTTTGTCATTATGGCTTTGGTTTTTACAATTACCACTTCTTATATGGAGTGAAATAATGTGTAAGGCTAGTAATAAAGTGCCAGTTATTTTGTATTTATTGTATGGCGTATTTATTATTGCATTCATAACGATCAGATATCTTAATAAAGGATGGTATTTGAAAGATACATTCTCTAATTGTAGAGCGGATAAATTAATTCCTCTCTGGCTTTTTGAGTTGATAATAATAATAAGTTCGCTTTCGGTATTACCTGCAACTCTCTATTCGAAATATATAATTGATCGTTACAATCTTTCTGGGGTAGGGTATGATTTCTTTGTTAATCTTTTCGGAAACTAACTTGTCTTTCCGAAGAAAGTAAGCTCATCCTTCGTACAAAACTCGCTCTTCCTTCGCTTCTTCACCGACTTTGCACCGACTTTGCACCGACTTTGGTACGGAGGATCAACGGAGGAAGAACGGAGGTATAAGGGAAGAACATACGAAGAACAACGGTTAGAAAAAACGTTTACGTTTGGCTACTGACAGGAAAAAGTAGCGGTTTTTCTTTGAATATTCAATTTTTTTCATTACTTTTGCATCTAATATGCGAGTTTGGCAAACTCCATTTGTACTCCTTTAACTGCTTGAAACATAAAAAATAAAACATAATGACAAAAGTAAAGATAAATACATCAGAGGGCGAGATAATCGTTCGCCTTTACGACGAGACCCCAAAACATCGTGATAACTTCATTAAACTTGCAAAGGAAGGCTTTTATGACGGCACTCTCTTCCATCGCGTAATCAAGGACTTTATGATTCAGGGTGGTGATCCTAACAGTAAGGATGCACCTGCAGGAAAGATGCTTGGAACTGGTGGCCCTGGCTATACCGTTCCTGCTGAGTTCGTATATCCACAGCTCTTCCACAAGCGTGGTGCCCTTTCGGCTGCCCGTCAGGGAGATGAGGTGAACCCAAAGCGTGAGAGTAGTGGTTCACAGTTCTATATCGTATGGGGAAAGACGTATAAGCCACAGGAACTCAAGCAGATGGAACGTCAGATGGCTATGCAGCAGGAGCAGATGGTCTTCAACAAGCTTGTGGCTGAGAATCGTGCTAAGATAATGGATCTCCGTCGCAATCGCGATCAGGCAGGCTTGCAGGAATTACAGGACGAGCTCATCGCCCAGACAAAGGCTACTTGTTCAGAGATGCCAAAGCCAGAGTTCACTCCTGAGCAGGTTGAGGCATATACAACAGTTGGCGGAACTCCATTCCTCGATAACCAATATACCGTATTCGGTGAGGTGGAAAGCGGTCTTGAGGTAGTTGAGAAGATTCAGAATACCGCAACAGCATCAGGAGACAGGCCAAAGACCGATATTTCTATGACAATGGAAGTCGTACAATGTTAAATAATGCTTAAACATACTTTCATTCTACTTTTTTTATTATCTTTGCATTCAAAATGGCTTGAGGCTTTTGCCTTTTGACTTTAATTTATTACACAGAAGAAATGAAAAAGTTTATAGCATTCATATTCATCTTTGCAACAACACTTTCTGTTAGTGCCCAGGGTACAGCCGATGGGGGGAAGCCCAAGCGTCATGCCCTTTTCGAGCGTAAAGACAAGGAAATACCTGCTAAGTATATGCAGGGTGGGGTACCAGAGGTTAATGGCAAGGTGACATGGGAAAAGACTTATAATATAGAAGGCCTGCCAGCTGATAAGGTTTACGAAATGGCTCTTTCGTACTTCAGTTCACTTGTAACGGGTGAAAATCAGACAGATAAATCTACTCTTGCTGTTGTTGACCGTGTTGGTCACAAGATTATTGCCCGTGCACAGGAATGGCTCGTGTTCAGCAATACGATAATATCTCTTGATAGGGCAAAGATGAACTACGCTGTGTCTGTTGAGTGTTCTGATGGCGTATGTAAGGTGCTGATTACGAATATCAGCTACATCTACGAGGAAGGACGCCCTTCAGAAGCACGTTACACAGCTGAGGAAATGATATCTGACAAGGTGGCATTCAATAAGAAGGGAACTGGCTTTACCAAAGGCGGTACAAAGAAGTTCCGTATCTGTACAATAGATCGTATGGAGCAGATTCTTACACAATTTGAACGCTCGCTTAAATAAATACTTTAATGGAAGAAATAGATAAAATCGCAGTAGAAGAAGAGGAGGTAACTCTTGCCAAGCGTCCGGAACGCCATCATCGTAAGCCGGATGATGGTAGAGGCTCGTTCTTTATGCTTCGCCAGATTTTCAACATCCTGTTTATGGTCGTAGGCGTAATAGGTGCCTATATGTACTTCAAAGGAAATGAGGCTATGGGAATTGTGGTGTTTATCATCGCTATGGCCTTTAAGATGGCAGAATGCGCTCTGCGATTTGTGAAGAAATAATTAAGAGGTTATAGGGTTATGAGGTTAGAAGGTTAGAGGTCTGCATCGCTAATAGGCATTACGACCTTAGAACCTGAAAACCTAAAAACCTGCAACTTGAGTTGTGCGAAAGTTGAATTAATACTTATTGATGAAGAGATATCTCTCAGTCATAATTCTCCATATCATGGCATTGGCTCTTGTCCATGCTCAGGGTACATATAGGGGGTTGGATGATAGGAACACTAATCCGACGGAGGATCCGTACGGAAATCAGTTTGATACAAATTCCAATACCTTCAACCCAAACAAGCAGAAAGGAGAAAAACATGAGAAGAAGGAAATACCTAAAGGAATGTATGTCTGGACGGTGGATCCTCTTTTCGGCGACCGCATCCCTGTGGAGAAGGATACACTTCAGCATCTCTTCATGAATACGGTGTTCACTTCAGGAATGCATGGAGAGTATAACACCACGGGAAACCTAGGAGCACCACGACAGAACCGCATCTTCATGGACCGCTCCCACATACCCTCGTTCCTGTTTACCGACAACTACGACTTCTTCCTCACACCCATCGAGGACCTCCGCTTCACCAACACGCTCTCGCCAATTACAAGACTCGATTTCTATTCCTGTGGCGACCGTACCGATGGTGAGGACTATCTCAAGGTGCTTTTCGCGTCCAACGTGAACAAGCGACTGGGATTCGGAATGAAGTTCAACTATATGTACGGACGCGGCTACTACAACTCACAGTCCACAGCCCTGTTCGACTATACCTTATGGACATCATACATCGGCGAGCGCTATCAGGCACATTTCGCGTTCTCTACCGACCATATGAAGAATGCCGAGAATGGCGGCATAACCGAGGACAAGTATGTCACCAACCCCGAGCAGCAGTTAGACTCCTACACATCGTTGGAGATACCTACTAACCTGATGTCAAACTGGAACAAGAACAACGCCCTCCATTTCTACCTCTCCCATCGCTACAACGTGGGCTTCTACCGCAAGGTGCCTATGACCAAGCAGGAGATAGAGGCAAAGAAATTCGCTATGGCTTCACGCAAGGAGGCTGAGGACCGCGAGAAAATGGAGAATGGCGATGTTGACGCCAAGGGAAGAGTCAACGAGACTCTTGCCGGCCGTCCTAAGGATGCGAAGATCGAAGGCGACCTGCCTACCGACTCCCTCTCAAAGGCTGCCAGCACCCGAATAAGCGTTGGAAACGAGGCTGTTGCCGATTCCCTCCTTGCTGCAAAGGCAAAGGCGGCAGAGGATACATCGTGGATGAAAAACGAATACGTGCCAGTCACAAGCTTCATCCATACCGCTACCGTTGACCGTTACACCCGTAACTACATAGCCTACCGAAAACCCGCCAACTACTATCCTGCCATGTCAAAGGCAGACAGTCTGTATTGGGCGGACCTCAAGTGTGCTGACGATACCATTAACGATATTGCCAACTATACAAAGATCGACAACACCTTCGCCCTGGCCCTGCTCGAAGGCTTCAACAAGTATGTGCCCACAGGCCTCAAGGCGTATATCACACACGATATCGGCGTATATGAGCTCTTTGACAAGAAGTATCACGAGCATAGCACGTATATTGGCGGACAGCTCACCAAGACACTTGGCTCTGTCTTCCACTATAATGCCACGGCCGACTACTGTTTCGCAGGAGAGATGTCTCAGGACTTCATGCTCGATGCCACGGCCGATGTCAACGTGCCAATCTTCGGCGATACCGTCCGCATAGACATGGACGGATTCTATCACTCGCTCGATCCCGACTTCTTCCTGTGCAACTATCATTCCAAGCATTACTCGTGGAATCATCAGGATTTCAACAAGCAGAAGCACACCCACTTCGGAGGAGCCGTATCCTTCCCTAAGACAAAGACATCCGTCCGTGTAGGGTGGGACTTCATAAGCGACTACACATATCTGGCTACATGGCACGAGCTCTCTGCTGCCAATCTCCAGATAAACCACAGGGCAGATGTCCTTCAGGCAAAGAATGACGTGCATGTCTTCACAGCCGAACTCGCACAGGACTTCAAGGCGGGAATCCTCAACTGGGAGAACCGCATCACATACCAGCTTTGCGAGCAGGATAATGTCCTGCCGCTGCCAAAGCTCAACGTCTGGAGCAACCTCTATATCGACTTCAAGATTGCAAAGGTGCTGAAATGCCATCTGGGAGCAGATGTAACGTATTTCACCAAATACTATGCTCCTGAGTATGTGGCAGGTCTCGGACAGTTTGCTGTTCAGCGTAACGCTGCGGTAAGGACAAAACTAGGCAATTATCCATTCGTGGATGTATATGCCAATTTCGTGCTCAAAGGATGTCGCTTCTTTGTGATGATGAGCCACGTAAACGCAGGTAACGGAAATCTGATGTATTTCACCGTACCTCACCATCCGATGAACGAAAGAGTCTTCCGTTTCGGTATTTCATGGAATTTTAATAATTAACTTTTATTTATACAACCTTTTAACAATAAACTTAATATGGCAACAAGCGAAAACATCTGTGGTCTGAAGCGTGAAGACTTCATGACCACCGTCCAGGGAAAGCAGACAGATCTCTATGTACTCCGTAACTCTAACGGTGCAGAGATTGCAGTAACAAACTTTGGTGGTGCTATTGCAGCTATCATGGTTCCTGACAAGGACGGCAACATGGCCAACGTAATCCAGGGACATGATAACATCAATGACTATATCAATACAACTGAGCCGTTCCTCTCTACCCTTATCGGCCGCTTCGGCAACCGCATCAAGGAGGGTAAGTTCATCCTCAACGGCAAGGAGTACAATGTAGCCCTCAACGATGGTCCTAACCACCTCCACGGCGGTCCTACAGGTTATCATGCTCGCGTATGGGATGCTCTTCAGATGAACGATAGCACCCTCGTACTCAACTACGTTAGCTCTTACGGTGAGGAAGGCTTTTCTGGTGAGGTTCACGTAACAGTTGTCTATACATGGACAAACGACAACGAGCTCATCATCGAGTATCTTGCTACAACAAACAAGAAGACTATCATCAACCTCACACATCACGCATTCTTCTCTCTCAGTGGTATTGCTAAGCCAACACCTACAATCGAGGATTGGGATCTTGAGCTTAACGCAGACTTCTATCTCCCTATCGATGCTGTCAGCATCCCAACAGGTGAGATCCTCAAGGTCGAGGGCACACCATTCGACTTCCGCAAGCCAAAGAAGATCGGTCTCGAGATCAATGCCGACAACGAGCAGATCAAGAACGGTAGCGGTTACGACCACAACTTCGTGCTCAACAAGAACGAGGTAGGCGAGCTCTCATTCGCTGCACGCGTAAAGGACCCAAAGACAGGCCGTACACTCGAGTGCTACACCACAGAGCCAGGTCTTCAGGTTTACACAGCCAACTTCGCAAGCGGCAAGGAGATCCAGTTCGGTTGCACAGCACCAAAGCGCTCTGCTATCTGTCTCGAGGCACAGCACTTCCCAGACTCTCCAAACCGTCCTTACTTCCCATCTGTAGTTCTCAACCCAGGTGAGCGCTACAAGCAGAAGACCATCTATAAGTTCGGAGTTGAGAAGTAAACACTTTTAGTGAAGAGTGAAGAGTGAAAAGTGAATAATTTGAATTACAATGATAAACGATTAATGTTTGCGATAAAATGTAACTTAAATTCTTCACTCTTCACTTTTCACTCTTCACTTTTTTACTTTAGGAAAAAAAATCATGGATATTGAATTCGTAAGAAGTCGCTTCATAAAGCATTTCGATGGGCTGACAGGCAACATCTACCACTCTCCGGGGCGTATCAACCTCATAGGCGAGCACACCGACTACAACGGAGGCTTCGTCTTCCCAGGTGCCGTCACACAGGGAGTAATGGCAGAGGTGCGCCCCAACGGCACCGATACCGTCATCGCCTATTCCATCGACCTCAAGGACAAGGTCGAGTTCAAGGTCAATGATCCCAAGGGACCGTCCGCACAGTGGGCCCGCTTCATCTACGGCATGGTACAGGAGTTCCTTCTCCTCGGTGTCGATGTAAAAGGCTTCAACGTGGCATTCGCAGGCGATGTGCCCCTCGGAGCAGGCATGAGCTCGTCAGCAGCCCTCGAGAGCTGCTTCGGATGCGCCCTCAACGACCTCTTTGCCGGCAACAAGATAAGCAAGTGGGACATCGTCCTCGCAGGACAGGCCACCGAGCATAAGTACATCGGATGCAACTGCGGCATCATGGATCAGTTCGCAAGCGTCTTCGGACAGGCAGGCAAACTCATGCGCCTCGACTGCAACACACGCGAGTTTGAGTATTTCCCGTTCAATCCGCAAGGCTACCGACTCGTGCTCCTCAACTCATGCGTAAAGCACGAACTCGCTGGCTCTCCCTACAACGACCGCCGCAAATCTTGTGAAAACGTAGCAAAAGCCGTACAGAAGCGTCATCCTGAGCGTGTCATCGACACACTTCGCGACTGCACATGGGACGACCTGCAGGAAGTAAAGGCAGACGTAAGCGCAGAGGATATACAGCGTGCCACCTTCGTACTTGGTGAGAAAGACCGCGTTCTTGCCGTTTGTGACGCTCTTGTCAAGGGCGATTACGAGGAAGTGGGCAAGCAGATGTATCTCACCCATCAGGGGCTCTCTAAGGACTACGAGGTAAGTTGTGAGGAACTCGATTTTCTTAACGACATAGCCAAGGCAAACGGTGTGACTGGTTCTCGTATCATGGGAGGGGGCTTCGGTGGTTGTACCATCAACCTCGTCAAGGACGAGCTCTACGACACTTTCATTGCTGATGCAAAGAAGAAGTTCGCAGAGAAGTATGGACACGAGCCAAAAGTCATCGATGTCGTTATTGGCGACGGCTCCCGCAAGATTTGCTAAATATTGATAGACATAAACATAGCGTCATAGGTGCGACAACTATTATCATGTGTGTCCACTTATGACGCTTTATTTTTATTCTTAACGCAAAGCCGCAAAGTTACAGAGTTTTTATGATTTCTTAACTCACGGAATATACAAGCTGTGTTGCTTATTGGGTATTGCGAAAAATCTTTCTGTTTCTTTCGTGTTTTCCGTGTTCTGACTAATTTTTCATTTATTCTGGATTGAGCGCACTAAAAAGGCTAACGGTGACTCACGTCTCGATTAGCCTAAATTATTTGATTATGAAAGGGGGAAACTTTTTTACTAAATCCATTGCAAAGATAATGAATTTTTATCAAAATTGCAATGATTTACATCAAAATTTTCTGCAAATAAACAACCTTTAACACTAGAGGGCTCAGATTAACAAAAAATGATGCATTGTAGTACTTTTCCGATGTGGTTTTAGGACAAAAACGACATAGAGGATTTCTTTAGTTATTTTTCTTTATCCATGTTTTAGTTTTTCCGTAGATTTATGGATGTATTTGAAACAGAAATTCTTTTATAAACATAAGAATATTTTCAACAAACAGAAAAAACTGCTATTTTTCTTTGTAATAAGAAAATAAATCCTTACTTTTGCATTGTCCTATTATTCAAGCTATGGGGAATGTGTAACGACGTGAAACAACCCCAGCAGATTATGATGACAAAAACAATATAAGGGAGAATAGTTGATATCCCACTAATAAATAAAACCTTTAACTCTATATCAATATGAAACCTATAAAGATTTTGTTGATATTTCTGGTAATTAATGCCGTAACTCCTGTTGTTGCGCAAACCGACACTGAGGTACATGATTTTGTATATCTGTTACCAAGCAAGGAGATTTCCGAGACAGGCGAAGACCTATGGTTTAAGGCATATCTTATAAACAGTCAGACCTTAGCTCCGTCTGACCGTAGCCACACGCTCTATCTTCAACTCCGCACTGCATCCGACAGCGTGCTATGGAGTGAGAAATACCCTTTGGTTTCTGGAAGAGCCAACGGACATATCTATATTGGCACAGAATGGCCTCAGGGTGAATACTTCATGGAAGGATATTCCAAATCTTCGTTTTCCTCCGATAGCAGTAAAGCACTTCTGCCTCGCCGTATCCGT
This sequence comes from uncultured Prevotellaceae bacterium, assembly GCA_946406435.1. Classification (GTDB taxonomy): domain Bacteria; phylum Bacteroidota; class Bacteroidia; order Bacteroidales; family Bacteroidaceae; genus Prevotella. Next base: position 30,763 of record CAMJKP010000005.1, read on the forward strand.
GTTGTTGACCGCGTATCACAGATGGATCGTATATCAAAACAGGCTATAAAGAATGATGCCGACCAAAAACAATCATCCAATCACCGTTTCGATTTATTCCCCGAAGGCGGGCACCTAATCTATGGCATAAACTCTGTAGTAGCATTTAAAGCCACTTACGGAAATGGAGTGCCAGAAGATGTCTCAGGAATGGTACTTGAGGACGGAAAGAAAATCGGAACAATCAAAACTCTTCACGATGGCATGGGTATATTCTCTCTTACTCCGAAATCAGGCAAGGAGTACAAAGTCTTTCTAGACAATGGTAGAACCATTCCATTCCCAACCATAGAAAGTGAAGGAATGTCGCTACGTGTTTCCAAAAACAATGCGAAAGGACTATCCTTGTTAGTTTCTTCATCAGAAGATACTCCACAAAACATTTCAATAACAGCCAAGCAGAACGGAATACTATGCTGCACAGCAGAAGGTATTGTTAAAGGACATCGAGTTATTAAAATCCCAACAGAGTATTTTTCCCTTCAAGGCATAGTGGAAATCACTCTCTTTGATGCCGCAAAACGGCCTGTAGCCGAAAGATTAGTGTATGTCAATCCCGAGAAGCAACTTTCCATAACCGCTACAACCGACCAGAAGCAATACAACTGCCGTGATACTGGTAAGGTTCGTCTCCAGGTAACAGACACCTCAGGTAAGCCGATCAAGTCAGAACTCGCTGTAAGCGTTTTCGACAAGGCATACCTCTACCAGCCCGGACACGAGAACCTCCTGTCTCACTGCTTTCTTTCAGAGCAGATTCGAGGCAATATTTTCAATCCGACATATTACTTCGATGAGCAGAATGAAGACCGTCTTCAGTCGCTCGATCTGCTGATGCTGACACAAGGCTGGAGAAATTATGTATGGGACAGCGAACCAATGCCAACCCGTCCGCTGCTGGCTGATGGTGTGAGTGGAATGCAGGTAACCAAGCGCAATATTAACAGTAAAACGCAGATAATCAAGACTTCCTCAGCAAATGGTGACTCTCGTTTTGTATTTACGGATTCATTGGGCAGATTCGAGATTGACCCGCAGTTAATGGAGGAAATGCCTGGTCATATCTATCTGAAACCCATGTTGACAAACAAATATAAAGCAAAGATTTCCGTTGAAAATCCGTTCGATACAATTAATGTTCATCGACTCACTCGACCGCATTATCTGATTCAAAATCAATTTCCTGAAAATAATGATGATGAGCGAACTGTTAGCAGCGATGCCGATGCGGTTCTTTTGAAAGAAGTTGTTGTCAAGGCAAAACATAAGTCGATTCATCGCGACAAAATGATGGGATACTTGGATAGTCTTGCGAATGTGGATAGTCGCGGGCCTGAATGGGTTTGTGTTCATCGTGATTATAAGACAAATGAAGAATATCGTTTTCTTAATGATTATATTTCAGATTTTACGCTACATCCCGATGGCCAGCCTTGTAATGGGGAAAGAAAAGAAACTCCAATTCCTGGTGAGACGTATTTGGTAGTAAAGACTGAACGCGTAGAGGGTACTCTTGATAATTGGGTTCTTACCAGAAGAATGGAACTTGTTTATCCAAAACGTAGATTTACTGATGAACAACTGCTGAAAATGTACGATATGGTTAAGACGCAAGGCTACTACCCCAAGCGCGAGTTTTACCAACCCGATTCTTTTGACCTTCAGTCTTCTTCGCCCGACCCGCGCAACCTTCTCCAATGGCAACCCGAAGTTATCACCGACAGCAACGGTATAGCTGAAATACCACTTGCTGCATCCGATATCAACACCGAGTTCATAGGTTTGGTGGAAGCCATTGACGGAAACGGATTAATGGGGTGTCAGACGTTCTGTTTTAGAGTATTGAAAAAATAATCTGTTTTCAGGAAAAAAGACTCAACCTTTTTAGAAAAGGACAACTCATGTCTCTTAACTCTTAGTTATAATGTAGATTCTCCGCTGTGCCTCCGTTGTGGCTCCGCTATTATAGCAGAGGATGAGCGGAGAAACGATGAGAGAATAATGATGGCACTTGCTTGTATCAAAGCGTTATTTATTCGTTAATTCTGTTCATTCCGTGTTCTGATATAAAAAAGACTTTGTGACTAAAGCGTCTCGCGTTTTAAATTTTTAATCCCTTACTCGTATGTGGATGAATTTTCATGTGGGTAAACACACAGAAAAACATTGTTTTGGTGTGTTTTTTACGTTAAATAACATTTTTTCTTGAAAAAATTTGGTGGAATCAGCAAAAATATTTACCTTTGCAATTGTAAAACTGTAATGCTGAGAAAATTTAGGAATTCTATATAGTAGTAGAAGACGCAACTAATATAGTTGAAGGGGAAAAAATCTCGGCTGACGATAACTATCTTATTAGGAAATAGGTATGAAACGTATATTTTCGTTCATAGGGGCAACTTTGCTTACTGTAATGCCAGCATTTGCAAACATTGCGGAAGGTGTATCTGGAGATTGTACATGGGTTATTGACAATGATGGTAACCTGAACATCTCTTCAGAGGTTGATGATGCTGTTCTCGGAACATGGGAAGGCGATGCAGCTCCTTGGAGCAATTACAAGGAATCTATCACCACAGTGGCTTTCTCTTCTCCAGTAAGTGCCCAGACATGCACCAATATGTTCAATGGCTGCACTAATCTGAATGCAGTATATCTCGATAACTTCTATACAAATGATGTTACCGATATGAGTCGTATGTTTGCTAATTGCACTTCACTTGAGGTTATTGAGTTTGGTATGACTGTATCTTCACAGGATGAGGATGCGTTTTATGCAAAGGGCATGTTTACCCCATATCGTGACAACTTCCTTACTGACAACGTAACGAACATGGCAGGTATGTTCGAGGACTGCAAGTCATTGCATGCTTTTAAGCTTCAGAACCTTGCTGTTCGCAACGTGATGGATTTCAGCAATATGTTTGCTGGTTGTAGCTCACTTGAGTCAATGGATCTTACAGGTCTCACAGTTCATAAGGATGCAAAGGTTGCTGATATGTTTGCTAACTGCAAGAACCTTCTGAATATTACCAATCGGAACATATTCCCTTCTGAGATTGAGGATGCAACATTCATATCACTTCCAACAAGAGGCGTATGCTCAGTGGATATTCCTATGGATTGCCTTGCTGACTATCAGATAGCAACTGGTTGGAGATATCTCTTCATTACAGCTGAGGATGAGATGAAGGCTAACAGTTCATCACTCACCGCTATCAACAGCATCACAGAGACGGAGAATAAGGCATCTGTATTCACTTTCGCGGGTGAGCGTCTCACTGCTCCTGTCAAGGGCTTGAATATCATTGATGGCAAGAAGGTGATGGTGAAGTAAGGATTAAAATTATGAGAATGGTATAAGGCTCTCAGGGTAGCGTGATTTGGATGCTTCTCTGGGAGTTTTTAATTTTCTCTAAAAAAGTGTAAGCGGGCATTTAATTTTTCGTAGATATGAAATCAAAACTCGAACTTGTAAACTTAATAGTGCTTAATGTCGGATATGCAAAGACACAGCATCGGTGGGGTGGTACAGATATATCATCACCATTCGCCCGACTATACTATGTCACGGCGGGAAAGGCGACGCTGCACTTTAACAATCAGGATATAGAGTTGAAGCCGGGATTTATGTATCTCGTGCCAAGCTTCATGCCGCACAGCTATGTATGTGAGCCGGGTTTTGAGTTCTATTATCTGTTTGCGTATGAACGATATGGGGACTCTACAGGCTTCTTCGACATCTATCGTTTCCCATATGAGGTGAAGGCGAACGAGGCTGCTAATCTGCTCTTCGTGAATTACTGTAACCTGTATCCGCAACTGTCTCTGCCTTATGCAAGTGCGGAGGATTTCAACAATCATCCTGCGTATCGTGACTATGCAACCCGCTATCAGGCAATGGAGCGTTATGAAAAGATGCAGTTGCAGGGCTTCGTATGGATCGTGGCTTCTTACTTCATGAAGCATGCGGAGAAGATAACCGATAATACTGATGAGCGTGTGTTCAAGGTTTGTGTATATCTGAAGGAGCATATCAGCAATAGAGTGACGCTTGACGAACTTGCCAACGTGGCTTGCGTGACGAAATCGCATCTGGGAAGGCTTTTCCGTTCTGCCTTTGACATGTCGCCTATCCAGTATGCCATCCGCTGTAAGATTCAATTTGCACAGGGGTTGCTGCTGACTACGGACATGAGCGTGAAGAGTGTATCGGAGAAGATAGGCATTGATGATGTCTCGTATTTCATCCGATTGTTCAAGAAGATTATTGGTTTCACGCCTCTTGACTATAGGGAGAGGTTGAAGTATTAGGCCCACGGTCCCTCCACCCAATGGGAGGGAGTTTAGATAGTATTTTTTATCACAAAGTATACAAAAAAATGCCGCTTATGGATTGTTCTTTGCGAACTTTCATAAGCGGCATTACAATATAAAAATCCCCCTCCCTCGGGAGGGAAGGGGAGGGGCCATTGTTTATTTAATTTCAATACACTGGCATTCCTTTGCCTTTTCCTCTGGCGTCATCTTAGGGATGTCGATATATAGAACGCCATCGGTCATTTGGGCGGTGATGTTCTGCTTCTCTACATTGTCAGGTAGAGCCAGACGCTGTTCGTACTTGCTGTAGCTGAACTCGCGGCGGATGTACTTTTTCTCCTTGTTCTCATCCTTGTTCTCGTTTTTCTTCTCCATGGCAATAACGATGTCGCCATCAGAGATAGAAATGTTGAAGTCTTCCTTTGTCATTCCAGGAGCAGCAATCTCAACCTTGTAGCCCTTGTCGTCCTCAGAGACGTTGATGGCAGGTGATGTGCTGTGGAACTGTGGGGTTATCCAACTGTCGTTGAAGAAGTCGTTGAAGAAAGAAGGGAAGAATCCCTGATTACTTGTTTTAGCATAAATTGGTAACATAATTAAATCCTCCATTTAGATGTTAATAAATTAAGTTCTAAAAAGGTTGTGGATCTGCCTCATGTCAACTGGGTGTAGGTCTTTATGCCTTTCACCCACCAAAATGCAAACAAAATGCCAGTGGCAATGTGACTGACAATGAGTGTCAGCGGTTTTAAACTATTGTAACTTCCGTTAAACAAAGTGGGGCGAAAATTAAACTATTTCAACTTCGTTAAACTTTGAAGATGGTATTTTACGGTGACAGATTGTCAGTCGGGAGTGACATTATTTCTTCCAGACGTTTACGATCTCGCCGATATACATCACGTGAACGCCCTGTTTCTTCTCATCGTACCACTGGCGCTGTTCAAGAGGCATAAGTTCCTTCTTGAACTGCTCAGCGTAGATTTTCTTACATTCAATGGCGAGGTTAGCCTCCTTGTAGATAGGGTTTCCGAGTTTTGTGAACTCAGGAGTAAGGCCGGAACCCTTCACCTTGTCCTCGTCACGTCCGGATACAGAACCGAGATACTGGAGCTTGTCGCGATACTGCTCAGGGAAGGCTGTTACGGTGAAGTACTCATTCTCTTCAAGGAACTTATATGTGTAGCGGTCGGTTGAGACGTAGATAGTTACTACAGGCTTTCCCCAGAGTTCACCAAGACCGCCCCATGCTATTGTCATCATGTTCATGCTTGTGTCCTTGCCGGCGGTAAGGAGCATCCAATCGTCAGCAAACATTTTTACGGCATTCACGTCTATCTCCTGTGGCTTTATCTCCTGCCACTGGTCGGAGGTAGTTGTCTTTGCTTCAGGCTCATTAGCCTTGTTGCCGCATGCTGTGAGAAGCAGGGCGGCGAAAATGCTGAGTGTTAATGCTTTGATTTTCATAATTTAAACGATTGTATCTCTTATTATAAAGAGATTATTTATAACATTAGAGGAGGAGGCGACCGAACTCAGCCGACTCCTTTCTATAATCACTTTGCCCACGCTTTGCCTTCGGCTGTTCGGCGCCATGTGAAATATGTGTCGAGCACCTTGAGGGCTTCCTCGCTTGGCACTTTGGTGGCAGAAGGGTTAGGGTAGGTGAGGTGCATTGTCTGAGGCTTGTCGTTGCTGAAGGCTGGCCATTTAGGGAGCCCCTCACCGTTAGGATCACCATATTTCGCGAAGTTAATCCAATACTTGCCCATAAGTTCAGAGAGAGGACGGTCAACATCCGGACGCTCAAACTTATCCATGTGCTGGAAGACGAAATTCACGTCCTGGCCGTGGTAGGAGCCCTTTCCGAAGTTAGGAGAGCCTTTAGGATGGTCGGGATGCTGGTCGAAGTAATACAGGAACACCTTTGACTTACCCGTCTTAGTCTGAAGACGTGCCCAGTTCCATGTCTGCCAACCGAAAGCTGCATCGCGCATAAGGTCGCGTGACTGCTTACCACCGTCTTCCTCTGTATATGGATATGCCTTGAGAAGTGCATCTGCAAACTTACCGTAACGTGTCTTGGTGCTGCTCTCGTAGCTTTCCTTTGAGCTTCCGTTGAAAGAAAAACTTGCGCCTTCATCGGAGTTATAGCCAATGAGAACAGGTACGTCATTATATTTGCCGTTAGCATAGAGAACAGACTGATCATCGGGGATGACACAGCCGTCAACGACAGGCCAGCTGCAGGTGCCGAGACCTTGTGCTGAGAACTTGCTTGCATCCATTGCACGAAGCTCAGCGAGAGACTTGGCGCCAAGTTTCTGCATGACCTGAGTACCATCCTTCTCGGCATCAGCGAGAGTCTTCATGTTCTCGCCAGGGTAGGTGGTAGGGCGAGTAGGACCGAAAGAGCCGCCACTCTGGGAGATAGCACCTTGGAAGAGTCCCTTTGCCAAAGGAGAGGCGCAAAGCATGCTTACGGAGATACCTCCGGCAGATTCTCCAAAGATAGTAATCTTGTTAGGATCACCACCAAAGCGTGCAATGTTATTCTTTATCCATTGAAGTGCAACAATCTGATCCATAAGACCATAGTTGCCTGAGATATGCTTGTCGTTCTCGGCTGTAAGCTCAGGGAGAGTGAGGAATCCGAGCTGTCCTACACGATAGTTGACGCTTGCAAGGATGATACCGCCTTTACGTGCAAGTTCCTCGCAGTCGTAGTTAGGGTCGGCTGTAGAACCGAACACGAAACCGCCGCCATAGATCCATACGAGGACAGGCAGCTTCTCGTCAGTCTTCTTTGCAGGGCTCCACACGTTGAGATACAGGCAATCTTCGCTGTATTCGGCAGAAGGAGCGCCTTGAATAGGTCCGGGAGCGTATTTCTTTGTCTCAAGAGTCTTTGTCCAATGCTTCACCGGCTGTGGAGCCTTCCATCTGAGTTCGCCTACAGGAGGCGCAGCGAATGGAATGCCTTTGTAAATCATAAGTCCGTTGGCCTCATAGCCCTCTATAGGACCGGCCTCGGTTGTCACGTTAGTAGTGAGAGGACCTTGTGCAGATGCTCCCAAGCAATGTAATACGCAGAGGATTAGTGATGCTATTTTCTTCATTTTTTGTTGTCTTTTTATTTTTTTTGCTTAAATTGTTTATGCTATTGAATAGTTCTTGTAAAATAATAGTTTTTCTTGCATAAATCCGTTATAGCTTATATTCTAATGATGGGAGTTGGAACGGACTTACAACGGATTTACAACGGACTTGTAACGGAGGTAAAAGGGTGGGGAGGTTATTGGTTCTTCTCCCAGTCTTCCCATTCCTTGAGAGCAGCCTGCCAGTCGGTAGCACCATTCTCAATGGCTTCCTGTTGCTTGGCGGCTTCATCGCGGGCTTTGTCTCGGGCACGCTTTGCCTTCATATCGGCTATGGTGGCATCATCGAGGATAACGATGGCGCCACGATTTATTGCTTCCTGTAGTTCTACGTCACCGAATGCCTTGCCCTGCTCGTTGAAATCGGAGATGTTGAACTCGAAGTTTACACGCAACTGATGGCGTATCTCCTTCTGTTGAAAACGAGTACCAGCATTCTTCTTGCGGAGAAGCATGGCGATTATGTCAATCTCATGCTGAGAGAATTTGTTTCTGCCCATTGAATTTATTTACTATTTAGCTATTTACTGTTTACTATTGGAAATTGAAAATGAAAAATACATATTGCCTTTGACTGTTTCTGTGTAACTTGTATTTTTCATTTGTCGTATTTCATCGTGCAAAGATACAAATTTTTGACGGAAAGACCGATGAAATGGTTTAAAAACTTACTTTCTGCTCTATTTTTTCGTAATAAAGAATGGATTTGTCTTGTTTTCGGATATTTTTTATTATCTTTGCACTAAGAAAATAAGTCAAAATAGTCAAAGGTCAAAAAAAGCCAAAGGCTCTCGGACCTTAGTCCTTAGACTTCGGTTCTGAAAAAAATAATTAAGACCTATAGGTTACATGAATAAATTATATTTAACATTGTTGCTCCTTTTAGGAGTCTCTCTGACCAAGGCGGAAGATGGTCATTCGTTGTGGCTGAGAATGTCAAAGAATGATGCTCCTGCAAATGTCAGAACACAAGGAGTAAAGAAATCTGTAGTTGTTACTACCGCTACAAATGAGTTGAAGCAATACTGGAAGGGTGGGCAGATAATCCTCTCTCTAACAGGAAAATCAACAGACGATACATATTCCATCGGTAATGATAATGGCATCATTACCGTGACATCATCTACAGAGAACGGACTTCTGTATGGTGCATATACCCTTTTGAGGTTGCAGCAGACGGGAGAGCAGGTGAAGGCTATGAACGATTCGCCTACTTCAAATCTCCGTATTTTGAACCATTGGGATAATCCAAATGGTACTGTAGAGCGTGGCTTCTCTGGTAAGAGCATCTTTTGGAAAGAGAATGGTATGGCAGACCTTGAGATTGTCAAGGAGTATGGCCGTGCGTGTGCTTCTGTTGGCATCAATGCCACTGTGTTGAACAATGTGAATGCCAAGCCTTTGATGCTTGATACAAAGAAACTCGCTGAGACCAAACGTATTGCAGATGCTTTGCGCCCTTACGGCATCAGGGTTTTCCTCTCAATCAACTTTGCTACACCGAAGGTTATAGGTGGTTTAGATACCGCGGATCCTCTTGATAAGAAAGTTGTTGAGTGGTGGAATAAGAAATGTGCAGAGATATACAAGAAGATTCCTGACTTCGGCGGTTTCCTTGTGAAGGCAAATTCGGAGGGTGAACCTGGTCCTATGGATTATGGAAGGAATCATGCAGATGGTGCGAACATGCTTGCTGATGCCCTGAATAATGGCTTCGAGTCTGTCAAGCATCCAGCCAATACTCCTAAGCCGATTGTGATGTGGCGTGCATTCGTATATTCTCCCAAGGGTACGGATCGTGCTTCTCAGGCATACGATGAGTTTATGCCACTTGACGGCCTGTTCCGTGAGAACGTGATTATACAGGTTAAGAACGGTCCTATTGACTTCCAGCCACGTGAACCGGTATCACCTTTGTTTTTCTCTTTGGAAAAGACTCCTGTGATGCCTGAGTTCCAGATTACTCAGGAATATACAGGTGAGAGCATCCACACATGTTTCCTTGCAAGTATGTGGAAGGAGTTCTTTGGTGTTGTAAAGAAGCATGCTCGTGTTAAGAAATATGATGCCGTGGCAGGTGTTGCCAATGTGGGCGATATGAGGAACTGGTGTGGAAGCGATATGACACAGGTGAACTGGTATGCCTTTGGTAGAATGGCATGGAATGATGCTATTACTCCGCAGCAGATAGCTGATGAGTGGCTGAAGATGACATACACAACGAATAAGGCATTCGTTGAGCCTATGACAGAGGTGCTGATGGAGAGTAGGGAAGCGGTAGTAAGGTATATGATGCCTCTCGGTCTTCACCATATCTTTGCAGGAGGTCATCACTATGGTCCGGAGCCTTGGTGCGATCCAAAGGGATGGCGTGAGGATTGGAAGCCAAAGTACTATCACAAGGCAGACAAGACGGGAATAGGCTTTGACCGCACAATGAACGGTTCGCAGAATGTAAGGCAATATCCTGATGCCTTGTTTAATATATATAATAAGGTAGATGAATGTCCAGAACAGCTGTTGTTGTGGTTCCATCATGTGCCTTGGACTCATAAGATGCACAATGGTGAGACCTTGTGGGAGGCATTGTGTCATACCTACGACCATGGAGTTCGTCAGGCAGAGGCATTTGCCCGTATCTGGAATCAGATGAAACCATACGTGGATGCTGAGCGTTATGAGGCTCAGAAGCTCAATTTCGACCGTCAGGCAAAGGATGCGTGGTGGTGGAGAGATGCCTGTCTGCTGTATTTCCAGCAGTTCTCTGGCATGAAGCTACCTCTTGACTGTCCTGCACCAAAATATAAATTCGAGGATTTACAGAAGTACAACCTGCCTATAGATAACTATACAAGGGCACCGTTTGAGAAGCTTCCGTAAAAAAGACCTTTCCCTAACCCCTGACACATACTCCGATATTATTAACATCGGACTTCCCATAAAAGGAGGGGAGTAGATACACTTTGTTGTAGTGGGGGATTGATGTTGAAAAAAAATACGAATTTGTTTCAATTTAATATTTTTTTTCAATATTGACTTTGCAGATAGGAAAGAAATAACTACCTTTGCAAGAAATTCAAAAACAAAGAAAATCTTTAAACTATAAAAATAAATACTAAACAATCAAATGACAACAAACGAATCTAAGGGCTTTTATAAGCTGAGCTGGATTCAGCGAATCGGCTTTGGTTCTGGTGATTTGGCTCAGAACCTCATCTTTCAGGTAACATGTACTTACCTAACATTCTTCTTTACTGATATCTATGGACTTGATGCAGCTGCTGTTGCATTGATGTTTACTGTCGGTAACGTCTTGAACGTAATATGGGATCCTATTGTTGGTGCAATCATCGACAAGAGCAATCCAAAGTTCGGTAAGTATCGCTCATACTTGCTTTATGTAGGTGTGCCTCTGTCAATATCTGCAATTCTCTGTTTCTATGATGGATTCAGGCCTTCTATTGTCTATGCGTATATCACATATATCGCAATGACATTGCTCTACACATTTATCAACGTGCCTTATGGCGCTTTGAATTCATCACTTACTCGTGATACTGATGAGATCACCATCCTTACATCTGTTCGTATGTTCATGGCTAATGTTGGTGGTTTGGCTGTAAACTCAGGTCTTCCTCTTGTTATCGGTCTCTTCGCAGTAGCTTCAGGTGATGAGTTGCCAAAGGACTCTCACGCTTGGTTCGTCACAATGTCTCTCTATGCCATTGTAGGTATGGCACTCCTCATCTTCTGTTTTTCACAGTGTAAGGAACGTGTCGTTATGGACTCAAAGTCAAGTGAAGATGTAAAGATCAGCGACCTTTGGATGGAGTTCAAGGATAATGGCCCGCTTCGTGTCATTGCATTCTTCTTCATTACAGCATTTGCTATGATGTCAATCGGAAATGCTGCTGGTGCATACTTCATCAACAGCAATATGCACGGAACAGCAACTGAGCTTTCTATCTTCATGGCGCTTGGTTCTCTTCCTTCATTCATCTTTATGCCACTTGTTCCTGCAATCAAGAAGGCTATTGGCAAGAAGAATATGTTCTATGCTTTCCTTGGTTGTGCAATCCTCGGTATGGTAATGCTCTACGTTATTGCTAAGATGGATCAGCCAAGCATGACATGGATCTACATCGCACAGTTCATCAAGTCAACAGGTGTTATTGTTGCTACTGGTTATATGTGGGCTCTTGTTCCTGAGGTTATTTCTTACGGCGAATGGAAGAGTGGAAAGCGTATCGCAGGTATCGTAAATGCTCTTACTGGTATCTTCTTCAAGGCTGGTATGACACTTGGTGGTATCGTTGCTCCTGCTGTTCTTGCATACGTAGCATACAACAAGGATAGCATTCAGCAGAGTCCAGAGGCAGAAGAAGGTATTCTCTGGCTTGTTTGTGTAATCCCTGCAATTCTTCTTGCTCTTGCTATGTTCATCATCTCTCGTTATCAGTTGACCGATGAGAAGATTGACGAGATCAACAAGGCAATCGAGGAAAGAAATAAGTAAAAAGTCTGATTAACAATTAATAATTAACATGCCTGCTGGAATGTGATTTCTTGAGCGAGCCTATGTTAATTATTAATTGTTAATTGTTAATTCAAAATTTAGGAATCAAGCGAACTATAACTGAATGAAGAAAATACTTTTATCAGCTGCGTTGCTTTGCTTTCTCAGCATTAATGCCCAGAACATGCAGCTTCGCAAACTGATTCCTGCAGAAAATATCCTTATCGGCGCCACAGTCAACCAATGGCTTGTGGCTGCCGATTTGGGGCTTTCGGAGCATCAGTTAAATGATCCAAGCTATAAGCTCGTCGGTAATCGTGATCAGATGAAGATAGAGATGAGCGTAGTACCGGGTGAGTTTAACTGTGTGACTGCCGAAAACTGCATGAAATCGGAGGTTATTTCACCGAAGAAAGGCATTTATGATTTTGTTTTGGCCGATCAATTTGTGGAGTATGCGCAGAAGCATAATCTTGCAATTATAGGCCATGCTCCTATATGGCACTCTCAGTGTGCAAGTTGGATTTGTCACAATGAGGATGGAAGTCTGGTAAGCAAAGAACAACTCAAGGAGAATATGCGTAACTATATCAATACCGTCTATGGACATTTCCGCGGAAAGATCAAGGGGTATGATGTAGCCAACGAATGTATCGAAGACGATGGCTCTTACCGTAACAGCGACTTCTATAAGATTATGGGGGAGGAATATATCGACTGGGCTTTCCAATGTGCACAGGAGGCCGACCCTAATGCAGAGCTTTATTACAACGACTATTCTATGGCTGAGCCTGGAAAGCGTGCAACTGTAGTAAAGGTTATACAGCGTCTCAAGAGCAAGGGAATACGAATAGATGCTGTAGGCTTGCAGACTCATATCGGTATGGATTTCCCAGAATTTGAAGAATATGAGAAATCAGTCAAGGCATTCATTGATGCCGGTGTTGACGTTCAGCTAACAGAGACGGATATGTCAATTCTCCCGAATCCTTATACTGGTGCCGATGTGGCTACCCGTTTCCAGTATTCACCGGAGAAGGATCCTTACAAGAATGGCATAACCAAGAAGCAGTTGAAACCTTGGCAGGATCGCTTCAAGCAGCTTTTTGACATCGTCAATAAGTATTCAAAGAACGTGAAGCGTGTTACTTTCTGGGGTGTAACGGATGCATCTTCTTGGAAGAATGATTTCCCAATCCCCGGTCGTACAGACTACCCATTGCCATTCGACCGCGATGGAAAGTTCAAGTTTTAAACAATAACATGTAAAATGAAAAGTGAAAAATTAAAATAACGCAGAAGCCTTAATGGGTAATCCGCATTCCGTTATTCATTTTTCATTAAAAAGTAAATTTTTAATTAACAATAACAACAATGGAAGGAAAATTCTATCTTTGGCCAAAAGACTATATGGCTGACCCATCTGTCCACGTTTGGAACGGAAGAGTGTATATATATCCATCTCACGACTGGGATGCTGGTGTTGGTGATGACGACTCTGGTGCTGAGTATGAGATGAAGGACTACCACGTTTTCTCAACTGATGACCTCGAGGCTGTATGCCGTGGTGAGAAGGAACTCGTGGATCATGGTTGCATCCTTGACCTCAAGGATATTCCATGGGCAAGCCACCAGCTTTGGGACAATGATGTTCAGGAGAAGGACGGTAAGTATTTCATGTACTTCCCAGCAAAGGATAAGACTGATATCTTCCGTACAGGTATCGCAGTATCTGACAAGCCAGAAGGTCCATTCGTTCCTTTGAAGGATCCTATGCATGGTTCATATTCTATCGACTATGCTGTGTTCAAGGATGAGGATGGTAAGTACTATTTCTACTTTGGTGGTATCTGGGGCGGTCAGCTTCAGTGGTACAAGGACAACAAAATTTCATTTAATGAGTCAGGTGTTGCAGCTCCACCTCCAGGAGACACAGATCCTATCGTTCCTGCTAAGAAGTCTGAGTCAGACGCTCTTCCATCACGTGTAGCACGTTTGGCTGACGATATGCTTGGTTTTGCTGAGGATCCAAAGCCAGTAATCATTCTCGGTGAGGACGGCAAGCCATTGAAGGCAGACGATCCACATCGTTTCTTCGAGGCTTCATGGATGCACAAGTATAAGGGCAAGTACTATTTCTCTTATTCAACAGGTGATACTCACATGATCTGCTATGCAATCGGTGATAACCCTTACGGTCCATTCACTTACAAGGGAGTTGTGCTCACTCCTGTAAAGGCTGGTTGGACAACTCACCACTCAATCATTGAGTTCAAGGGCAAGTGGTATCTCTTCCATCACGATTCAGCTCCTTCTGGTGGCGTGAACAGCCTCCGTTCTTTGAAGGTTGCAGAGCTCCACTATAATGAGGATGGTACAATCCAGACAATTGAGGGCTAATTTTATTTCGTATATGATATTCGCATTCCCATCGACATTTTACGTGTCGGTGGGAATGTTTTTTTGTGATTTTTAACCAATATACGTGTTTTTACACTTAAACACTTCTTTTTTTGTAATTTTATTCTACTTTGTAAATTAATTTTATTAATTTTGCAACCAACCCCAATTAAGTAAAAATTATTGCACAACTTGAAGAGGTTTATACTTTCGATAATAAGCTTAATGTTCTTAATGCCATTGCTTGCCAGTGACAAGAAGGATGTATTGGTTGTGTGCCCATTCCCTCTGTCGGGAACATGGGCTGTAAACACCCTTGAACCAATACACATGCTTGAGAACACAAGACCGGATCTCAGAATCTGGTCGGCTGTTATGCGAAACTCTTCTTTCAGGAGTGTTCAGGAATATGATGAGCAAGCCAAAACAATATTTAATCACTATTCTGCAAAGCGACCTGACCTTATCGTGATATTCGGTCCTGGAAACTATATCCTTGCAGATGATTTCGAAAGGGCATGGCCTAATGTGCCAATGGTTCTGCTTGGAGAATTGAACTATGTCTGCACGAAAGACTATGTGTGCGACTCTATACCAAAGATTGCCTCTCATAGGATTCCGATGAAGACCTTTGCAAGGGGAAAGAATATGTCATTTGTGTATTCCCCTGTGTATATGAGTGAGACTATTGATCTCATTTGTAAGAACCAGCCATACGTAAAGAATCTGTATTTTATTACGGGACAGGAGTTTGTCGCTCGTGAGATAGAGCTGAACATGCATAAGGTTGCAAAGGCTCTGGGATTCAGCTTTACGCCTCTTCATCCAGGTGAAATCATTTATCGTGACCTCCATGCTCTTGCTGCTGACAAGGATAAGAATACCACGGCATTCATTTATTGCAATTGGCATTCAAAGTCAGATATGCGTGACCCTACTGTGCCATATATTGGTGTAAGACGTTCTTTGGAAAGGTTCAACCTTATGTATAGCATCTATTATACAATAATTGATGCCGATTGTCAGACAGCAGGTTTCGTGTCTTATAACCATGCAGAATTCAAGAACACCTTACAAAGCATGGTATCTGCGGTAATAGATCGTGGAGAAAATCCGCGTAACATACCTTTTGTGACTATATCCAGAGATAAGCCTACGGTTAACTATCCAGTATTAAATCACTTTGGATTTGACCCGCGAGGACATGAGGATGAATGGAATATTGTAAACCTTCCACCTACGATATGGCAGGAGTATCGTGTTATGGTCCTGTTGCTTGTCGTACTTGCTCTTTCCGGCTTTACAGTTCTTTTCTTCTTCCTCTACAAGAAGCAGAAGGCTTTGTTGGATTCTTCTGAGCGATACTATGCTCTTATCAATAATGCTCCGTTCAATTATAGTATTTCAGAACTGGTATATAATGATGCCGGAGAGATTACGGATATAATAGTTCGGAATAGCAACAACAGTTTAAAACAGAACATGGATAATCTTAAACTGTTTGTTGATGGTAAGAGCTTGATGGAGACTTTCCCTGTGTCAACCCCAAGATTTATAGGTCATATTGCAGCTGGCATAAGGGAAAAGCAGAAAACAATTCGATTCTCTCATGAGATGATAGAGATGAACTGCTATTATGAGATTCTTGTCATTCTCGGAAGGGAAGAGAATGTAATACACATCTTTTCCCTTGATACCACTCAGTTGATGGTGGCACAGAAAGAACTTCAGGCAGAAAAGGAAAAGGCTGAGCGCTCTGATCAGCTGAAGACTATGTTCGTGCAGAATGTGAGTCATGAGATTCGTACTCCTCTGAATGCTGTGGTTGGATTCTCCCAATTGCTATCCATGCCTGATGATGTGGTATCTCCTCAGGAGAAGGAAGACTATGTGAAGTATATACAGAACAACTCCGAACTGCTCATCATGCTTGTGAATGACATTCTCAGTATTGGTGACGTGGAGCGTGGGCAGTTTGTCGTGAACATCTCAGATGTGAAATGTAATTATGTCTGTCAGCAGTCTATGAGGACAGCAGAGACACGATTGCCTGATGGTGTGAAACTTTACTATACAAGTGAAGTGGATGATGACTATACCATAAAGTCTGACGAGCATCGTATTCAGCAGGTTCTTGTCAACTTCCTTACCAATGCCTGCAAGCATACGGAGAAGGGCGAGATACATGTGCATTCATCATTAACAGAAAAGCCGGGTATGATTACGTTCTCCGTAACTGATACCGGTACTGGTGTGCCTGCCGACGAGGCTGAGCATATCTTCGAGCGCTTCACCAAGCTGAATGCCTTCAAACAAGGTGCCGGACTGGGTCTTAGCATCTGCAAGAATATTGCGACCATCCTCAAAGGTGATGTTCATCTTGATACGTCATATACAAATGGTGCAAGGTTTGTTTTCCTGTTGCCGCTTGATTAATCACGAATTACCTAGATAGTATATGGTAAATAATTCGTGGTTATGTGCTATCCGCAAATGCCAATAGCGCTCCGAAGGGGCAAAAGCTCATAGCCCAGGGTAACACCCTGGGGGAATTAGGAGGGTGTCGTGCTAACGCCCTGTAAGGGCAAAAGCCCTAATAAAAACCAAATTCTTTTGCCCTTTGGCTTTCCCTTCGGCCGCCGACCTCTTCGACGTTCAGGGCGAAAATTCCGACCTCTATGTACCTAGGGCGATGACCTAGGCTATGAGTTGTAAGCCTTTCAGGCTATCCCTTCGGTTGCCGACCTCTTCGACGTTCAGGCAACCTTTGCGGAACTTTCAAAAATAGAATTTATTATAAATATTTGTTTTTATATATGAAGATGGAATCTAAATGCAGAAAGGCTTTGTTAAGTTTTTCTTTCGCTATGATGGCTATGACAGCCACAGCGCAGAATGTTTCAACAATCAAACAGGCAGGTAAAACTATTCCTGCAACAGACGGTAATATTCAGTATGTAGGTCGTGTAAGCTTCCGTAATCCTAAATCGCCTTCTTTCACATTCCCAGGCGTACAGATTCGTGCTGCCTTCACCGGTACATCCCTAAAGATGATAGCCAAGCCGAAGAGTGGTTATTTCATGGTGCGTATAGATGGTAGCAAGGCTTTCAAGGTGGGTTTCAACTCAGAACGTGACTCTGTCGTATCTCTTGCTGCTGCTCTTCCTGAAGGACGACATGAGGTGAACGCTATGTATGTCACTGAAGGCTATGAGCGCATTGGAGAGTTCCGTGGTTTCATACTTGATGAGAATGCGAAGATGCTCGAGGCTCCTGCTATGCCAGAGAGAAAAATAGAGTTTATTGGTAATTCCATTACATGCGGCTATGGGGTAGAGGACACAGATCGCGCGGATCATTTTCAGGATGAGACATGCAACCATTACTATACATATGCAAACCTAACGGCACAGGCTCTTGGCGCTATCCATCAGGTAGTGGCCCGTAGTGGTATTGGTGTGTATCGTTGCTATGACGGTCCTGTTACGGGTGATTCCATCAATATGAATACGGAATATACGCATACTCTTCTCTATGACAAAACAGAGAACTGGGATTTCTCCCGATATACTCCGCAGCTTGTTTGCATTAATCTTGGAACTAACGATACAAGTACCAAGGGTGCTGATTCAAAGCTTCTGAAGCAGGGATATGTAAATCTAGTAAAGCAAGTGCGCGACCATTATCCAAAGGCAAAAATAGTGCTTCTGAGTGGTTCTATGATGGGTGACGATGCTCTCATACTTGCCAAGAAAACTATGGATGAGGTTATGAATGAGGCTCATATGAAAGGTGACAAGGAAATCTATCGCTTTGATATGAGTTTCCAAACAGGTGACCTCGGTTATGGTGCAGACTGGCATCCAAGCTTGGCACAGCATCAGAAAATGGCTTCTGAGTTGATTCCGTTCCTAAAGAAACTAATGAACTGGTAACCGACCCACCCCCATACCCCTCCCGTAAAGGGAGGGGAGTAGATACGTTATGAGGGGTGTTGAGGTCTATTAAATATAATATTTATCACCCTTTGATTAGTAATACTAATTACTCCCCGCCCTTTATGGGAGGGGGTAGGGGGGTGGGTCTTTTGTGTATGAAAAAAGCAATCATAATGGGAGCTACGTCTGGTATGGGACGTGGTATTGCCCTCGGACTTCTTACTGAAGGATATGTAATAGGTGTGTGTGGCCGTCGCAAGGAGGCTCTTGACGAGATAAAGGCTATTGCACCAGACAAGGTGTTTACCAAGGTTATTGATGTGACCAAGGAAGAAGCGCCATCATTACTTATGCAGCTTATTGAAGAGATGGGCGGCATGGATTTGTATTTCCATAGCTCTGGTTATGGAAAGCAGAATCTGGATCTCGCTCTGCCTATTGAGTGTCAGACGGTTCTGACCAACAGCTACGGTTTTACGCAGATGGTTGTTACTGCCTTCAACTATTTCAAGAAAGAGAAACGCTCTGGAAGGATTGCCGTTATATCAAGCGTGGCAGGTACCAAGGGAATGGGAGCAGCTCCTTCATATTCGGCCACTAAGCGCTTTGACTGGACGTATATAGAGGCTCTTGCACAGCTCGCCAACATGCAGAAACTTGACATCCGCTTTACCGATATTCGTCCTGGATTCGTTGATACCGACTTTATTGCTGGTGACAGCTATCCTATGACTATGCCGGCCGACTATGTTGTCAAGCATATATTGAAGGCTGTAAGGAAAGGAAAGCGTAAGGTCATTATTGACTGGAAGTACAGAATCATGTGTTTCTTCTGGAGGCATATCCCATCATTCCTCTGGGAAAGGCTTAATATTAAGTAACGCGAGTAGGGTATAGCAGCAAGCTGCTGGTTACGGAACAAAAATTTTTCGCAAAGCTCAACAAGCTACGCAAGTTTTTCACGATGACCAGAAAATTTGACTCAGAAAAAATTTTATGACGCAACTTCGTTGCTTGAACTGACAATAATTACCAATCTTACCAATCTTAAACCAATAAGAAATGAGTATTTATGGAAAAAGATTGCGTAGATTGGTAATTATTGTCAGTTAAAGGCAGCTTGCTGCCATACTATCGCGTTACGTAAAAAATGAATTTTCTGGAATAAATTTTCTGGTCATCGTGAATAATTTTCTTGAAAGCATACAAGCAACGAAGTTGCGTTATAATTCAATATTGCTTTGTAGACGTGGGCATTACGTCCAGAGGCTTGTGATAAACATCGGACTTGCATCATCAGCTTTCTTGAATCCGCATGCCCCGTAGAAATCCAGTTCCTCATTATAGGCAATAATGGCAATACGCAGATAGTCCTTATAATGCTCCTTCATCATTTCAACCAACCGACGGCCGATACCCGAATCCTGATATTCCGGACGAACGAGCAGATAATGAATATAGGCAGTCATTATGCCGTCATCCATAGCACAGATAAGTCCCACGAGATTGTCACCGTCCCATGCAGTATAAACAGTCTTGAAATTACGCATTGCCACTACGAGTTTGTCAGGATAATGCCCTGATGACCATTCTACAGAGAGGAACAAAGACTCCAAGTCTTCCTTCCTGAATTCATGTATGTCTTTATATGTTATCATTTTGATGATATTTTGATTTGCAAAGGTACATATTTCTGCTTTCAGAAAAAAGGGATTTTGAATCTTTTTTTATAATTTTGATGTGTTACTTACAGTTTCTAACTTTCCTCTATTTACTTCAACTCCAGAATAAATTTTTTTTGAACACAGATTTTACAGATAATCGGGATTATCTCGTTTGCACTCGTGATTAACATCTGTGAGATCCTAGATATCTGTGGTTTTAAAAAGGAAAAAATGGCTTTTGTCCCAGATCCGTTTCAAATCCGTTCTAGGTTCGTTCTACCTCCCTTGTAAGTCCTATGTAAGTCCCATTTTTCGCCCATTCTTAGGAACGGACTTGAAACGGTTTTGTAACGGTATTACAACGGACTTACTGTTATGGCATAAACTGGCAACAAGTGAACTTTTTTTTAGAATTAAACGCCAAACACGTACATGAGGGCGAAATACGCATGATAACATATTGAGTATTAGTTTTTTGTGTGCATGTACGTGTTTGTTAAACACGTACATAAGTCGTACATAACACATACATGTTTCTGGGCTCAATTAAAAGGTATGACGACTTATGTATTTGTTATGTATGTGTTAGACAAACACGTACATGCTCTTAACTTGTTCTTTATCAGTATATTTATAGCTGATTTTAGCCCCCATGTACGTGTTTGGCGTTTAATTCTAAAAAAAAATCATGATTTTACTGTCACCTGCAACACTGTCTGATTTTCAATGAGTTAAGGGGTGACAGGTGTATTTGCTTCTGTCACCCATCTGTCACCCCATACAAGTGATGATTTTTTTATTGAAGATTCCTTGGGTGACAGAAAGGTGACAGATAAAAAAGTTTCTGTCACCACTTAACTGGCTGATATTCAACGAGTGTTGCAGGTGACAGGAAAAACGCGAAAAAACTTTTTTTTCTGCCAATGATAAAATTCATCGCTAAACCACATTATTATCTCGTTTCTTTTCTGATGTAAAGTAGTTGCAGTTCCAATTCAAGTCCAATTCAGCTCCAATTCAAGTCCAATCCAAGTCCAATTCAGAATTGGAGATTTATTGTCTTTGTAATGTAATAGCTTTTAGCGTGCTCCTTATAAAAAATCTTATTTGTTATTTTTTTTGAGCAAAAAGGAGAGTGAAAATTTTGAAGTGTAGAAAATAATTCTTATCTTTGTACCCATATAAAACATGTATACAATCATCCTTTTGATTAATCTATGCTATAATAATAAAAATCCTAATAAACAATTAATACCACAACAAATATGGAAGGCTATTCATACCTAAAATTTGATGAAGCAGGCAAGAAAGTTGTCGGTTGTGATAAGAATGTCGCAAAAGTCGTGATACCTGAATGGGTGACATGCATTGCAAGTTGGGCATTTAAGAACTGTACCTCCCTTACCTCGATAGTGATTCCGAATAGTGTGACAAAAATTGAGGAAGAGGTATTTGCAAATTGTACCTCCCTTGCCTTGATTGAGATTCCGAATAGTGTGAAAAGTATTGGAAATAATGCATTCGAGGGTTGTACATCTCTTACCTCCATAGAAATTCCGAATACTCTGACAATAATTGGAAATGAGACTTTCCGGAGATGTACTTCTCTTACTTTTGTTAAGATACCTGATAGCGTAATAAGAATAGGAACGTATGCATTCCTAGGCTGTGAATCTCTTATTTCTATAGAGATTCCTAAAAGTGTGACAGATATTGGTAGTTTTGCATTCTATGGCTGTAAATCCCTTACCTCTATAACGATTCCAGATAGTGTGACTGACATTGGAGGAGGTACTTTTCAAGGCTGCAAATCTCTTACCACTATAGATATTCCAAATAGAGTGACAAACATTAGGTGTGAATTGTTTTCTGGCTGTTCTTCTCTTATTTCGATAGAGATTCCTAAAAGTGTTACAAACATTGCAAAGAAAGCATTCGAGGGTTGCACCTCTCTTACCTCCGTCCATATTCCTGATAGCGTGACAAGAATTGGGGATGAAGCATTCTCAGGTTGTAGTTCTCTTATCTCTATTTATATTCCTAATAGCGTGATAAGTTTAGGTGATGAGATATTCACAGGTTGCTCTTCTCTTATATCTTTAGTACAAGATAACAAAAAAGACAGGATTTTTGCCTGTCATGATAAGAATGTGTCAAGAGTTGTCATACCTAAAGGTGTGACATGTATTGGGAATTATGCGTTGTTTGGATGCTCAAGTCTTACTTTTATAGAAATACCGAGTAGCGTGACTAGTATTGGAACGTTTGCATTTCATAAATGTAAATCCCTTTCTTTCATAGCAATTCCGAATAGCGTGATAAAAATTGGCGGGTGGGCTTTTTCTGGTTGTTCCTCTCTTATTTCTATTGATATTCCTGATAGCGTGACTAGCATTGGAAGGGGGGCATTTGAATTCTGTTCTTCTCTTACTTCTGTTAAGATTCCGAATTCCCTGACGAACATAGGAATGGAGGTTTTCTCTGGTTGCTCATCCCTTACTTCAATCAAGATTCCTGATGGTGTGATAAGTATTGGATGTTTGGCATTTCATGGATGTTCTTCTCTTAGTTCTATTGAGATTCCTGATAGTGTGACAAGTATTGAAGATGGAGCATTTTCAGGTTGTTCCTCCTTAAAAAATGTTTGTGTTTCAACTAATAACAAATGTTTTACAATAATTGACGGCGTATTATATTCAAAAACTCTTACGGAACTTGTATTTTGCCTCTCAGAAAAGACGGGGGCATACAAAATCCCTGATGGTGTGACTAATATAGGATATGGTGCATTCGAGGGCTGTACCTATCTTACTACGATAGATATTCCTGACTGCGTGACAAACATTGGAGACTATGCATTTGAGGATTGCTCATCCCTTATCACGATAAGGATTCCAAATAATGTGAAAAAAATTGGATGGGGAACATTCAGAGGCTGCACCTCACTTATATCTATTAATATTCCGAATAATGTGACAAGCATTGAAAATGATGCCTTTTCTGGCTGTTCTTCTCTTATATTTATAGAGGTTCCTGATAGTGTGATAAGCATTGGAGATGATGCATTTGATGGCTGTACCTCCCTAACCTCTATTAAGATTTCAAATAGTGTGATTAATATTGGAGATATGGTATTCTATGGTTGTATCAATCTAAAGGAAATACATTTGCGTAATGAACATCCAGAAGATATTGAAATTAATGGTGATCCGTTTTTTGATTTAACCGACTGTACTCTGTATGTTCCTATCGGTGCAGAAGATGCATATAGGTATGATTTTCGATTTAAAGGTTTCAAGGAAATAAAGACAGAGCGATGATAGGCTTGTCTGCTTCGGATCTCGTTTAGTGAATCTTCCGTAATGCCATTGTTGTTCCTTCGTTTGTTATTCGCTCCTGAAGCGAAGGAACAGCGAAGGATCGACGAAAAAAGAAACGATTTATCTCCTAAACAATTCCCCACCAAATCCCTTGCAAACCCCATTTTTCTCCCATTGCTGGGAACGGACTCATAACGGCTTCACAACGGACTCACTACGGAGGCATAACATAGGATTGGTTTTACATGAAAATTTCAATTATTTCAATAATTTCAATTAAATATGGGCATACCCAATAGTTTATACCATACTCTAAACGGATTTACACTCTGAATATGTGCGTCCTTTTTTTATTGAAATTATTGAAATAATTGAAATTTGTCGAACTCAATTATCAATTAATAATTTTCAATTGATTGTCGTTTTCAACGACAACCTTCGCTTCTCCGCCTTTCTTCAACTTGCCGAAGAGGATTTCTTCCATGAGAATTGGCGTGAGGTATTGCTGAATGACTCTGTCCATCTCGCGTGCTCCATATTGCTTGGTGAATCCCTTGGTAAGAAGGAATTCGTGTGCTTGTGGGGTGAGAGTCATGGTCACGTTCTTGGCTGCAAGACGTTGTGAGAGCTGACGGAGTTTCTTGTCAAGGATGAGCGTTGCCATAGTCTTGTCCATCTCGTTGAATACGACTGTACCAGAGAGACGGTTGAGGAACTCAGGCTTGAAGGTCTTCTTTACCGTCTGGAGCATAGCCTGTCCCTTGCTAAGTCCACCTCCGAAACCGATACCTGCCTGTCCTGCAAACTGGGCTCCTGCATTTGATGTCATGATGAGAATCACGTTACGGAAGTCTGCCTTGTTGCCTTTGTTGTCGGTAAGTCGGGCATAATCCATTACTTGAAGCAAGATGTTGTAAATATCTGTGTGTGCCTTCTCTATCTCATCAAGTAAGAGCACGCAATTAGGTGTCTTGCGGATGGCATCCGTCAACAGACCACCTTCCTCATAACCTACATATCCCGCAGGAGAGCCTATGAGTTTTGAGATGGTATGCTTCTCGGTATATTCACTCATATCAAAGCGTATGAGCTCTACGCCAAGCTCACGTGCCAATACCTTGCAGACCTCTGTCTTACCCACGCCAGTAGGACCGACGAATAGGAGAGAGGCGATAGGTTTGTCAGGCTCCATAAGTCCGGCTTTTGACATCATAACGGAACGCACCACCTTCTTGATAGCCTCATCCTGACCATAGATATCGCTACTTATGCGCTTGTCGAGATCCTTCAAGGCATCGTTGCTCTCGCTTGCAAGAGCGTTTGCGTCAATACGGCAAACCTCTATGAGAATCTTCTTTATAATATCCTTGCTAACCTTCTGATAGCGTGGCGCTTTAGGCTCTCCGCTCTTGTTAAGGAGCGGATTCTGTTGCAGATAAGCTCCAGCCTCATCGATGATGTCAATAGCCTTATCTGGAAGGAAACGGTCGCAGATACGTGCATCGCTCTGTTCAACGGCATATTTCACAGCCTCCTCATCATACTTCACACCATGGTGCTTCTCGTAGATAGGGAGTAGGGCAGAGATAATCTGGATAGTCTCATCTACGGATGGTTCCTTGATGTCAATCTGTCCGAATCGGCGTGCTATTGCCTTGTGCTTGGCAAACGACTTGTTGTAGTCCTGATATGTGGTAGAGCCGATGAAGCGGATGCTGCCATCCTCAAGGTAAGGTTTCAGCATCTCTGCGGCATTCATAGAGCTATTACCGCCACCTGTATCGCAGATGGTGTGAATCTCGTCTATATAGAGAATGGCATTTCCCTTTGCCTTTGCTCCGTCAAGAACTTCCTTGACACGCCTCTCGAACTCTCCGTGGTAGCTTGCTCCGGCAACAAGAGAAGCCATATCCATGCCATATATCACCTTATCGGATATAGATTCAGGCACATTACCTTCAGCTATCATCTTTGCAAGACCATAGATGAGGGCGGTTTTGCCAACACCAGCTTCGCCTATGAAGATAGGGTTGTTCTTGTCCTTACGGCAAAGTATGCGGATGGTATGCTCCAGTTCCTTCTGTCGTCCGATAAGCGGATTCCTGTTGACGTATTCCTCACTTATGTTGGTGAGATACTGCTCCCAAGGCTCTTTCTTCTGCTGAGGTTGGCTCTGGGATTCGTCCTGCTTATGGATTTCCATAGACTGTAAAGAACCGAGCAGTCGGTTTGCACTTGCCATGAGCTTGTCGTATATGGCTGTGCCTGAGAGATCAACCTTCTTGCCGTTGATATAAGCCTCAGCATGTACCTGTGGCTTGTTAGCTTCTGCAGTCTCATCTTCAGCCTCATCATCAATACTTTCAGCCTCAGGAGTTTCCTCATATTGGCTATAGAAGAGGTTGATGTTCTTGAACCAGTCTTTCTTGAAGGTGATATACTTGTTCAGAATATACTGAGCCATGCTATGCTTAAGTTCGTTAAGCATATACATAACTTCAAGGATAGTGCCGTGCTGCAAAGAGTCTGCGGTTACTTCCGTCTGACCGAGGTCCTTGATATGCTCTTTCGTCTTAGACATGGCGAAATGCTGAAGACGCTGAACAATCTCGTTGAGATTTGTTGAGAGCATAGGAATGTATTCCTCATCATCAGGAACAGCATCGATGCTTATAATATAACCAAACAGTTCGTTGTGCATTTCATCGATATCCACGTCTGCAATCTCACAGAACGACATAAATGCCGCCTGATAGGAAATGGCATATAGGAGATGCTCAGGAGTAATGAATTCTGAGCGGAACTTAGTAGCATCATCCAAAGCAACTTGGAGGGCTCGATTTAGGCTTTCGGTGAAATAGTTGGTTTCTATGTCGTATATAGGATGTATCATAACTATTGACATTTTTTCATGTACAATGTACAAGTGGTTGTTTTAGCTTTCTTCTATTGTAAGTTGTAAGGGGAAATTGTTTGCTTTTGCGAGGTTCATGGTGTAGTTGGCTTTGCTTTGGGCTATATCTTGGGAATAAGTGCCGACGACTGCGCTTCCTTCATTATGAACCTTGAGCATTAGTGTTTCTGCATCTTCCTCGCTTTTTCTGAAAATTCTAACAAGAACGTAAACTACAAAGTCCATAGTTGTAACGTCATCATTATGCATGATGACATTGTACATGGGCGGTTCCTTTAGCTTGAACTGTGTATGTTTACTACGGATTGTTCTTGTCTGTGTACTCATGTTTATTTTCGAATCATCTGATTCCGCCTCAAAGGGTTAAGGCGGGGAAATGAGTTTTTGATTTGTTGAATGCAAAAATATATAAATTAATTGAAAAAAAAAAGTTTTTTTACGATTTTTCCACTTTATTTGTGAAATAGTAATAAAATGTAAGTAAAAATTGAATTTTTGTACGTTTTTTGTTGATTTTCAATGTTATTTGATAGGATTAATCCGCTCTTAAATTATAAATTGCAGCATAAATCAGACTAAAATTTCAAATTGTTGTGGAAATAATTCTTTGTTTTCAAAAAAATATTGTACTTTTGCGATATAACTTAAGCAATAGCACGTTTAATTAAATCATAAAATACGGAGAAAAAGGTAAAAGTAAGGTTTGTTTGACTTAACCCCTAATGTTTATGAATAAGATAGTGACAATATTATTATGTGGCTTGCTCGTTTCTGGCATTTCCACGGCTCAGTCTCTTCTGCCACCAATGCCTTCGGTTGCACCAGCCAAGAATGTTGGTTCGGTAGAAATGGGTAATAGTGATAAGTTTGAGGAGGTTCAGCTTGACCTTCCTATTACGGATGGTCCGTTCAAACCAAATTGGCAGTCGATAGAGGCTAACTATCCTGGAACGCCTCAATGGCTTCGTGATGCAAAGTTTGGTATATGGGTGCATTTCGGGCCACAGGCAGCAGGGGAGAGTGGCGACTGGTATGCGCGTAATCTATATAAGGAGGATAATAATGCTTATGCCAATCATCTAAAGCGGTATGGGCATCCTTCGGAGGTGGGATATAAGGATGTGCTCAGGACATGGAATCCCGATAAACTTGATCCTGATGCTCTCACAAAGCTGTATCAGAAGGCTGGAGCACGTTTTCTGATGATACAAGGTGTTCATCATGATAACTACGACCTTTGGAACTCAAAGTATCAGCCTTGGAACTCTGTGAATATTGGTCCTAAGCGCGACATGCTAAGAGAATGGGCTGATGCCTGTCACGAGTATAATATGAGATATGGCGTAACCTTTCATCACGAATACACATGGTGGTGGTGGCAGACGGCTTTCGGTAGTGATAAGCAAGGGGATAAGGCTGGTGTTCCATACGATGGCCATTTGACGCTTGCCGACGGTAAGGGCAAGTGGTGGGAAGGCTATGATCCACGAATGCTCTATGGCATAGACCTTCGTGAGTATGAAAGTGTTGATGCTATGGCACATACTGGCTGGTCGCCTCCAAAGGCTGGAATTTTTAGTCATCATCTTGAATATGCCAACTGGTTTGCCAAGCAATGGGCTTTGCGAATAATGGATGTTACCGAGAACTACTCGCCCGACTTCATCTATACCGACGGTACTGTTGAAGGACCGTTTACAGGCAATGGTACGGGTACGGGATATAAGTGTAATGCCATGCAAACGGTTATGGCAGATTATTACAACCGTCAGTTGAAGCAGAAGGGCTTTGTAGATGGCTTCTCTATCATCAAGTTCCGTCACCCAACGAACGGAGCCGTGAATACAGCCGAGTTCGATTTCCCTGATACTATCAATTCCATACAGCCTTGGATTCGTGAGGCACCTGTTGGAGACTGGTTCTATGCCCCAAATTTTACCTATCATGCTGGTAGTATGATTCGCTTCATCATCGAGGCTATTGCCCGAGACGGTAATGTTGCTCTAAATATCCCGATGCGTCCTGACGGAAGTATAGAGGAGGCATGTGTAAGAATGCTTGAGGATGTCGGTAAGTGGATGGATATCAATGGAGAGGCTGTATATGGCAGTAAGGCATGGAAGACTCTTGGAGAAGGTGAGATTATTAATGGCAAGTTGAAGAAACTGCCAGGAGGTAAACTTGGAGGCGGACAGGCCCGTTTCAAGTTCGATGCCCAGGATATTCGCTTTACAGAGGGCAAGGACGGCTCTCTGTATGTCTTTACGATGGAGATACCTTCGGCAGAGCAAAAGGTTGTCGTTAAGTCAATGGCAAAGGATAAGGGCTATCTATCATCGGAAATTAAGGAGGTCCGTCTTCTTGGATATAACGGAAACGTGAGTTGGAAATATACCAATGAAGGGCTTGAGATTATCTATCCAAAGGATGCCCAGCTCTGCACATCTGCAGTTTTACGTATAAGATGATATAGGCAATTACTTCCGTTGTTCCTCCCTTGATCCTTCGCATTCCTCCGTACCAAAGTCGGTGCAAAGTCGGTGAGAGTGGGATTGTATAGCGGAGGTTCATCGAGTTTGGTTAGGAGAATTAGCTATAAAAGAAATAAGGAGTACAGGAAAACTGTACTCCTTATAATGTATTATGTCAGATTTATAAATTAGATTGTTACTTTTATGCCGAGAGTAAGGAAACCATCATTATAGTCATAACAGTAGTCACCATCATTGTTTATCCATTGGTATTTTGTCTCAACAAATCCTGCGATTTTAGGATTAATGTCATACTTGAGACCGCAACCAACGTTTATACCAAAGTTGAGATGTCCATCGTAATAGTCTTTATCGTCTACAGGATGGTGGTGATGGTGGTGTGGATCATCGATATGGTCCTTGAGGTTTGCATAGCAGAGAACGGCACCAGCGATAGGATATAATGTGAATTTATGGCCGAGGTCTATATTATAATGAAAATCAGCCTCAAAGTCGAAGTGTGTACCACAATCCCAGAAATAGATATTAGCACTTGGTGAGAACTCGAAATCGTTGCCGAGGTCTGCGGAAATACCAACGCCGACACCAAAGTCACCACGGAAGTTAGTCTTGAAATCAACGCTCTCTACCTGTGCCTTGGCAACGAATGCCACAGCACAAAGAATCACAGATAAAATGATCTTTTTCATAATTGCTTTTTTGTTTTTGAATATTGCAAATTAATTTGTTATCTTAAATACTTTTCTATATCTAACGTAATGATTTGGCAATTATTGAAAGGGGGATAGTTAAAATATACAAAGAAAAAACAACCCTTCCTAATTTATGTTAGGAAAGGTTGCCAAATGTTATTGTTGTTTTCTTTACCACACATCACATGTGCGTTTCACTTTACTATCTTCAGGTGCCTCTGGTATAGGCTGATTGTTTACTTTACAGTTTATGAACGTGCAGTTCTTCGTATTGTGCAGATAATATGGCCATTTTGCATTTTCTACATTGAAGTTCGTAACCTTGACATCTGTGATACGCTCTTCCTCGTTACCTTCGTAGAAGATACCGAACTCTGCAGATTTTTCAACGTTGACGTTGTTGATGCGGAAGTTATTGTATCGGGTAGGGAAGTTGCCACCACGATAATGCAGATAGTTGGTCTCGAAGCGAAGGGCAGCACCTGCAACTGACTTGATGTTGATTCCGTTGACATATACATTCTCGATATATCCTCCACGGTCAAGATTCGACTTGAAGAGAATACCGTTCTTTACGTCATCAACCTCGATGTCGCTCATGAAGATGTTCTTCACGCCTCCGCTGATTTCTGAACCTATACATATGCCATTGCCTCTGGTATTCATCTTGCAGTTGCGGATTACAATATCCTCTGCAGGACGGCCTATGCGCCTGCCGTCGGAATCTCTTCCAGACTTCACGGCAACAGCATCATCGCCTGTGTTGAATTCGCAGTTTTCTATAAGGACTCTCTTGCTTGACTCCGGACTTATTCCGTCGTTGTTAGGATAGTTAGAGTCAATCTTTATGTCTTTTATGATAACGTCCTCACAATAAAGCGGATGGATGCACCAGAAAGGACAATTCTTGAGGGTTATTCCACTCATGAAAACACGTGAGCATGAGTAAAACTCTATGGCACTTGTGCGGAGTTTCGTACCTTCTCCGAAGATACGGTCAGATAGAGGTACAAGTTTGTCACCCATCTCCCTGAGACGTTTTACGTCGGAGAAATCAGGCGTTTCTCCATTAGTGCCGAGAAGGAAATCCCCGGCATCCTCTATGCTGGTAGTCTTTCCCCATTTTGCCATCTCATGTCCGTTGATATCAATTACGGCATTTCCTTCGCCTGTGATTGACACGTTCTCTTGGAAGAAAGCATGTATCATAGGACAACGTGAATACACCTCTATGCCCTCATAGCGACTCATTACTACTGGGAGATAGGCATCAGGATTGTCTGTAAATGACAAGGTTGCACCATCGCTGAGATGAAGTGTCACACCGCTCTTCAGTTCAAGCGGACCATCCATCTCAAACTTTCCCGCAGGAATGATGATTGTTTTGCCACCTTCATCAGAACATTCGTCGATCAGACTTTGCAGTTCTGCGCGTGTCGTACCTTGCAATATAGTCGTTTCCTTGGCCGAATTCGATATATTCGGCATACGGATGCTATTTGCTATTAACGACATCTTTCTTTCATCTGAAATATCTTTGAGTCTCAGTTTAGCATCGTTGATTGTAGGTTCAATAGGGCGGATAGTACCATCCTCGTTATAGAAAAGTGAATCAGCGCTGACTGATCGACGGTATGCGTTGTAATATTTTGGTGCAAGGGTACGACTTACCTCCGATGTGTGGTAGAATATATAGTCCTGTCCCTTGTAGTTTGTGATAGAACAATGCGTAGTACCGCTGTTTACAGGTTCCATTATTACTCCTTGATATGTATATGGACCGAGAGGATTCTTACTTGTGCAGTATGCAATCTCCTGTTTCTTGCCACGACGGAAAGGACTTGTGGCATATGTCATGTAATATATGCCATTACGCTTGTGTACCCATACTGCCTCAAAGAAATCCTGTACGCCCTTCACTTGTTCAACCTTGCCATCATACGAAATCATATCCTCGTTGAGTCGGATTACGTTCACCGTGTTCTGTCCCACGAAGAGATAAGCCTGACCGTCATCATCTATGAATGGGCAAGCGTCAATAAACATACGGTCGGCAACTACTCCAGGAGTATTCTTCGAGATGAGAGGATGTCCGAGAGGGTCATGGAACGGACCTGTTGGCGAATCTGCCACAGCCACTCCTATATTCTCCGTGTCAACGGCATAGTAGAAGTAGTACTTGCCATTACGCTCTATACAGTCGGGAGCCCATGTGCGGGACTTTGCCCATTTTGCATCTTCCAATGGTTTATAGATAACACCATGGTCGGTCCATGTCTTCATGTCCGTGGTGCTATATACATGGAAATCATCCATAAGGAAGTCTGTGGCATCATCCTTGTCATGACTTGGATAAAGCCACAAAGTATCGCCAAATACTCTTGCTGAAGGGTCTGCACAATAGGTGTGGGTAATTATCGGGTTGCCCGGTAATGAATTCTGGGCATTGATTATGCCACTTGATATCAGGAATAGAGGAATAAGTGTATATCTAAATAGTTTCATAATGGTATTATTTTTTGTTTGTCGATTGGCGATTAGTGTTGGGCTTGAAAAACTCTCCACTCAAAACTCTAACCCCTAAACTCTTTTAATTGTGTGTATTATATGATTTTTGCCACAAAGATAAGAATAAATATCTGTATTACCTAAGTTTTTTGGAAAAAAATGCAAAAAATCATCCATTTGCATAAAAAAAGTGGAGTTATTACGTTTTTTTTTCTTAACTTTGCGCAAAACTATATAACAAACCTATTTAACAAAGATGTATTGTAAAAAGATTTTTTCAGTATCGCTTCTGTTGTTATGTGCTGGTGTAGGTCTGGCACAAAATGCAGAAAAAGAGAATGTTGTACGTATTGAGTCTGGTCTTGTGCAGGGATTCAACCATGAGGGATCACTTGGTTTCCTCGGTATTCCATATGCCAAGGTTGAGCGTTTCATGCCACCTATGCCTGTAGATAAATGGGACACTGTAATGGTTTGCGACCATTGGGGACCTATGACTATGCAGCCTATGGGGCGCGAGATGTCGAAGGACGAGATGTCAGAGGACTGTTGTGTGATCAATGTATGGACAACAGACCGCAAGGCAAAGAAACCTGTTATGCTCTGGCTTCATGGTGGTGGTTTTGACTCTGGTACTTCAGAATGGGATCCAGGCATGAAACTCGCTCAGAAGGATGTTGTCTCTGTCAGCATCAATCATCGTCTTAACATACTCGGTTTCCTAGACCTCTCTGCATGTTCTCCAAAGTACAAGTATTCTGGTAATGTCGGAATGATGGACGTTGTTGCTGCCTTGAAGTGGATTCGCAATAATATTGCACAGTTTGGTGGTGATCCTAATAATGTTACTGTTTTCGGAGAATCAGGTGGTGGTGGCAAGGTTGGTACGCTCTTGTGTATGCCTGATGCAAAGGACCTCTTCCATAAGGCAATCATTCTCAGCGGAACAATCCTTAACGTGAATACTAAGGAAATGAGCGAGTCACTCGGTAAGGCTGTACTTGCAGAACTCGGCATTTCAAACGATAACATAGAGAAGATAAAGGATGTGCCTTACAAGGAACTCTATGCTGCCGGGCAACGTGCTATGGGCAAGAGTATCGGCACACGTAAGCCTGGTACTCCAATGATGTGGGGATTCGGTCCTGCACCAGACGGAGAGATTGTTATTCAACAGCCTTTCCAGCCGGGATTCTCTTCATTCTCTGATAGTAAGCCTATTCTTATCGGTACGACTTTCAACGAGCTTCAGCGCCTTACATACGATAAGCCTGTAACCCTTGAAGAGGCTCGTCTGCAGCTTCTGCCTGTCTTCGGTAATCGTACAGATGAGTATATCAAGGCATTTGACGAGGCATGGCCTAAGCATTCTCCAAACGATTTGCTCTCTGCCGACCGCCTGTTCCGTCCTAAGACAATCATTACAGCCGATTATATCTCAGCAAACCGTCTTGCACCTACATATATGTATATGTTCACTTGGAAGTCTCCTGTGCATCAGGGCTCTGTTCACGGACATGAGTTGAAGTTCGTATTCAACACTTTGCATCGTGCCGGTCGTGATCTTCCAAATCCAACGGCAGATGACCAGAAACTCGCGGATATAATGAGTACTGTATGGTCAAACTTCGCCCATACTGGCAATCCTAATGCAGAAGGGCTTCCAGCATGGAAACCATATACAGCAGAGAATGGTGAGATGATGATTTTCGATTATAACTGTTATCTGCGTCATAACCCTGACCGTAAGCTTGAGGAAATCATCGATGACTGTTGTTTCCAACAGC
This sequence comes from uncultured Prevotellaceae bacterium, assembly GCA_946406435.1. Classification (GTDB taxonomy): domain Bacteria; phylum Bacteroidota; class Bacteroidia; order Bacteroidales; family Bacteroidaceae; genus Prevotella. The sequence goes on from CAMJKP010000005.1 coordinate 64,511, forward strand.
TCAAGGAATTTAGGGCAAAACAAGCAAAGAAATAGTATTATTTAATTTATCTGTAAAAACAAAAACATGGAGAATTTAGAAGAAAAGAACTCTAACGAGTTAAAGGTATCTGACGTTATCAAAGAAAACATCACATCAGGAATGAAATGGGCTAAGTTCCTGAATATCCTTATGTGTATTGCTGTTGCTTTTATGCTCTTGGCTGGTGTTATGGTTATTTTAGTGTCTTCAATAACGTCATTAGGTTCGTCGTCTGCAGTTATGGGAATAGCAGGAATATTCTATATATTGTTTGCTCTTATTTACATCTATCCTATAAAACTGTGTTTTTCTGGTATCCGTAATGTAAAAGATGCTTTTCAATATGATTCTCAGGAAGACCTTGAGTCTGCTTCTGACAATCTTAGAAAACTGCTGAAGTTTATGGGTATAGTTACCATTACGATGATTGCAATCTATTTGATAGCTTTCTTTATTCTCTTTATTGTAGGAGTTGCATCTGGTTTTTCTGCTTACAATTCATACAATCCTCAGTTGTAATAAAATGACATCAGAATATCCAAGACAAGAAATCGTGCTCTCTTATCTAAGGGAGCACGATATTCCTTTTGAATGTTATAATCATCCCGAAGGAAAGACCATAGAGGAGGCAAAGCGTTGGTGGAAGGATGATGGTAGTGTGCATTGCAAGAATATCTTCATGCGCAACCATAAGGGTAATAAGCACTATCTCATCTGTTTCCATTGCGACCATGACCTCGACATCCACGACCTTGAAGCGCGTCTGAAAGCATCATTACAGGCTCAGGGACTTCCTTCTTGTGGAAAACTCAGTTTCGCTTCTCCTGAGAGAATGATGAAATACCTCGGTCTTGAACCGGGAAGTGTGTCTCCTTTCGGACTTATCAACGACACAGAGCATCATGTGCATCTCTTCCTTGATGCTTGTCTAAAAGAAGCAGAGTCTCTCAGTTTCCACCCTAATGACTGTCGAGGCACGGTTGTTATCCGTCGTGAGGATTTCGAGAGATACCTTAAGGCGGTGGGGAATAGCTATGAGTATATATAAAGACCCACCCCCTTGCCCCTCCCATAAAGGGAGGGGAGTATATACGTTTTTCATACCCAAGGGGGAGGTCTATTCTATCATAGAATTTTGATATAAAAAGTCAATCTATAATAATTAAGGATGAATACATTCTACTCCCCTCCCTTTATGGGAGGGGCAAGGGGGTGGGTCTCCTTAATCCATCGGATACTTCACTCCCCATTCCTTTCTGAGTTCGTCCATCTGCTTCATGATAGAAAGGGTTTCCTCATGAGGCATCATTGGGGATTCAAGAAGTCCTTGCTCTATGCATCGCTTGCATTCAAACACCTGATACTCATAGCCTGTCACCATATCGGCAGGCTTTTTGTATGTTGCCACGAGTTCATAGTTGCGATACACCTCAACAAGTTCCGGACAGTTCACGTTATCAACACGGATATAACCATCCACACCACTTATAATACCTTGACGGTCATTAAGGCACAAGGCACCTGATTGAAGATTTGCCATCTTACCGTCTGCGTATGAGAGGGAGATACACTCATGCATATCCATTCCCGTAGGACCGATATGTACATTCGTAACGGTACGCTTTATATCTGTTCCGAAATACATTCGGGCAAAGTTCAGACAATAAACTCCAAGGTCGAGTAGGGCACCGCCACAAAGTTCTGGCCTTACAATCCTTTCCTTGTGCTCCATCATATAACAGAGCGTGGCAGTCAATATTCTTGGCTCCCCGATAATGCCACTCTGCATTATCTCCGTAACCTTATGTGAAAGAGGCATGTAGCGAGTCCATATAGCCTCTGTAATGAATAGGTTCTTCTGCTTTGCAAGCGCGAGAAGTTCCTCAGCCTCACGTGCATTGGCTGTGAATGCCTTTTCCACCAGACATGGCTTTCCATGCTCCAAGGCAAGGCGTGTATGCTCGTAGTGATGGGAATGAGGAGTTGCGATATAGATAAGATCCACATCCTTGTCACTCACCAGTTCCTCATACGAGCCGTATGCCTTTTGTATTGACCATTTCTGGGCGAAATCCTTTGCTTTTTCAATGCTTCGTGATGCTATTGCGTAAACCTCGCAATCCTGTGGCTTTGCTTGAAGTGATAATGCCATCTTCTCTGCAATCCATCCTGCACCAATAATTCCGATTCTCATAATGACGTTTAAATTTTCTGACCTTTGTTATAATAATTTCTTTTCCGAAAAAACTCAGTATCTATTTCCTGTTTATGGGATGTTTTTGTAAGGAATAGATCAGTAGATGATGCAAATATAGCGTATTTCCTGGACTTGCAAGAATTTTTTGCAATAATTTGTCAAAAAACTTCCCGATTTCAGAATTTTATTGTAATTTTACACTCGATAATGATAATTTTCAATTTTCAATTGACATAAATGAACCGTATTCTATTATTACTAACCGCGCTGGCTATAGCCATGCCAAATGTTTGTTCTGCACAGAACACAGAATCTCATAGTCTTCCAAATCCTTTTAAATGGGAAAAGAAAAGTGGTGAGGCAAGTAATCTCGCTGAATGGAATGAGCGTCGTAATGAAATCTCTAGTCTTGTCCAACAGCATGAGATTGGCATCATTCCAGAAGTTAAGCGAGAGCAAATCAAGGCTCGCATGGATAATGACACCCTCTTTGTCACCATTACCGTGGGCAAGGAATCACTCACACTTTCATCGCATATCAAGTACCCAAAGACGGGTACAGCACCTTATCCGTTGCTGATAGGAAGCAGTCGCATATCCCTTCCTGATACCCTGCTCAATACGCGTCCACTTGCTCGTATGAACTATAACGAGCGACAGGTAAATGGCTATTCGCAGTTCCGTGGCGATACTTGCCGTACCAACTATGGCTTCGTACGACTCTATCCCGACCTCATCGACAATGGAGCTTATAGCATGTGGGCATGGGGATTTCAGCGCATCATCGACGGACTTGAGATTCTTGGTCCTGAGGTCACGAAGATTGACACAAAGCATATCGGTGTAACGGGATGTTCGTATGCTGGTAAGATGGCGCTTTTCTGTGGAGCCTTTGATCCTCGTGTCGCGCTCACCATCGCACAGGAACCTGGAGGTGGCGGAGCAGCCGCATGGCGTGTGTCGCATACCATTGATGGGGTAGAGGACCTTGACAGAACCGACTACCATTGGTTCAAGCAGAGTCTCAAGGAGCAGTTCCATGGCGATAGCGTATATCAGTTGCCATACGACCATCACGAGCTTTGTGCCCTTGTATGTCCTCGTGCTTTCCTCATGCTTGGCAATACCGACTACAAATGGCTTGCCGACGAGTCGGGCTATGTATCTGTCAATGCCGCTATGAGGGTGTGGGAGCGTTTCGGTATAGCCGACCGCATGGGCTATTCCATCAACGGTAAGCATCCGCATTGTCAGTTGCCAGAAGAGCAGTTCCCTGAGGTACTTGCCTTTATCGACCGTTTCCTGTTCGAGAAACCTGTTAATACATCTAACATCCGCAAGGCAGAACAGTTTGAAGGAAAGGTTGATTTGAAGAAGTGGATTAACTTCTAAGTTATAGGGTGTGTGTATATTTAGTTAAATTTTAACTTTAACCTTTTCATGTTCGTCTCAACCTCCGATATAGGAAACGGACTTGCAACGGACCTGGAACGGCTTTGTAGCGAAGGTGGAACGGTCGGTCATGCGTTAGTCGTTAATTCTATGAATGTTTAATGTTTATTTGTGAGAATAACGAGAATATATATGCTAACTTGCTGATATGTAATTGTTTGCTTGCAAAAATAGGAAAGTTAAAAGTTAAAGTTTAACCTTTTTGTATGACACCCTCACATTTAGGGATTCTTCTGCTCAAACTATATATATAATATAATAAATTATATTATATATATAGTTTGGCATATAAAGACGGTAGCACGAGGTTGGTGGGTGTGTATGTTTTTTGTTAAATAATTACTTAACCTTTTTCTGTTTGTTTTGGCTGTTATTTTTTTCATGCAACTTTATTTGCATATCTCATGATTTTTTAGTAACTTTGCACATTAGAATGTGAGGATGCTTTGCGCGTTGCATTCAGGAAAATAAAATCTAAACAATAACCAATTTCATGTATAAAACAAAAGGTCTTCCAAATACACGTATTGAGATTGCGGATGCTCTGCGTGGCATAGCCGTGATGGGAATCATCATCTTTCATTGTCTTGAGAACTTCAATATCTTTCTCGATGATAAGTCTATGGCTTTGCCAACGGATGCTACTGTCTTTTCTGTATGCGAGATATTGCTTTCAAGTAAGATGTATGGCATATTCGCTATGCTCTTTGGCGTGAGCTTCTTTATAATGCGAGATAATCAGGAACAGAAGGGTAGGGACTTCTCTCTGCGCTTTGCGTGGCGAATGATACTGCTGTTTATCATCGGACTCATCAATATCTTTTTCTACAATGGTGATATCCTTACCTCATACGCATCAATAGGTCTGCTGATGATTCCTGCCGGCTATCTGTCAACACGATGGCTGTGGGCTATCACCATATTCCTTCTTGCACAGCCTGTTGAGATATACTGTCTTGTTTCTGGATGGAAGTTTCCTGAGGATGACCTTTGGGCTGAATGTGCAAAAATCACAGAAGCAAACATTAACGGCTCGTTCTGGGAGTCAGGATTAACGAACGTACGTATAGCTTATGTGGCGAATTTGGCTTGGGCGTTGTGGGCAGGCCGTCTGACACAGACACTTGCATTCTTCTACCTCGGAATACTCATAGGTCGTCATCGTCTGTTCTATAACGAGGGCAATAACCTTCGTATCTGGTTCTGGATACTGATTATTAGTTTCCCGCTATGCCTTATTGGTTCATACGTGGATTTTGGTAGGTACAGTATATGGACCAATCCAATCACTAATTTGATGATACTATTCTCAGAGGTGTCTGCTATAGTGCTTCTGTGGTATCGTTGGAAGCCTTTCTGCAAGATTCTGAGTAATGTATGCTTCTTCGGTAGGATGAGTCTGTCAAACTATCTCATGCAATCCGTGTTTGGTTCAATCCTGTTCTATGGCTGGGGCTTCAAACTATGCGATGACCTCGGTGCTACGTGGTCGCTCTTAGTCGGATTAGTCATGATTACCATTCAGATTATCATCTTGAAACAATGGGATAAGAACCATCAGCGTGGTCCTATGGAGACTCTTTGGAGAAAGGCGACGTGGATAGCTGCCCCTAAATGATTTTATGTTATGAAACAAATTGTAACTTGTTTGCTGTCAGCAATGTTGTGCATATCTGTTAATGCTTCTGATAAAGGCGTAATTCAGCCTCTGAAACCTCGCCTTGTGGTAATGACGGATATCGGAGACTGTGATGTTGAGCCTGACGATATGGAGTCTGCAATCCGACTTATGGCGTATGCTGATATGTTCGAGATAGAGGCGATAATGACGACCGTGGGATGGAACTGTGATCCTTATCCTGAGGAGTGGGCGCAATATCTTGACAAGGTTGTGGAGGCTTACGGCAAGGATGTGCATAAGCTGATGCTACGTTCAAAGCAGAAGGATTTCCTTTCTCTTGACAAGGAGAATGGCAAGCAGACTATTGGCTATTGGCCAAGTATGGAGTATATCAAGTCACGCTGTATGGCTGGCAGTCATAAGGCTGGTATAGGAGTTATTGGCAAGGATAATGATACAGAGGGTAGTGAGTTCCTTATAAAGCTTGCTGATGAGGAAGACGAGCGTCCGATATGGGTGGCAACCTGGGGAAGTGGCAATACACTTGCTCAAGCTATCTGGAAAGTTAAGCAAACACGAACTCCAGAACAGTTGAAGGCATTTCTTCATAAGTTCCGTGTCTATACCATTACTGATCAGGATATGGTTTATGCCATGCGTATGAATCGGGCGTATAGCTCGCATATGTGGATGCGTAGGGAGTTTAAGGATGATTTGAAGTTCATATGGGATGAAGGTACATGGCAACTGCAATGTGAGCTTGGTAAGCAGGAATGGAAGAAACATCAGGAGATGATTCAAGGGCATGGAGAGCTGGGCAAGATATATCCCAATTATAAATGGGGTGTGGAGGGCGATACTCCTTCATTCCTATATATAATGCCTAACGGGCTTAATGATCCGGAAGACCCGACACAGGCAGGTTGGGCAGGATGTCATAAGTTCGGTATATGCGCTGATTCACTCACATACGCCTGGACTTCATGGCAAGAGCCACAGAGAGGCATTACGGAAGGCTATAAGCGCCGTTTCTATCCTGCAGAACTGAATGACTTCTGTGCTCGTATGCAATGGGCTAAGGAGGGTAAGGGAAATACTAATCCAATCGTGATTGTAAATGGAAAAAAATCACTTTCTCCTATTCATATCAAGGCAAAGGCAGGTGAAGTAGTAACTTTTGATGCTTCTGAATCTATGGATGCTGAAGGCGATAAGTTGTCTTTCATTTGGTGGGTACAGCCAGAGTCATCGGGATATGAAGGGAATGTTGATATTAATGGTGGCAATGGTTCTAAGGCAACTATCAATATTCCAGAGAAAGCGAAGGGCAAGACAATACACATCATTTGCGAGGTGACTGATAACGGAATGATTCCATTGACCTCGTATGCGAGGGTGATTCTTGAGGTGGAGTAAAGAAAAGTGTAAAGTATATAGTGTAAAGAGTAAAGAGAGAAAAGTGGAAAGTTGAAGGCAAGAATGCGCTTAATTGTTTGAAATACACTTAAATAGGTGACTTTTGAGAAAAGTGTTTGAAATACAGAGAATTTTGTGTTTTCGCTAAAATAAAACTATGCTGAAAACGTAGAAAATACACTAATTTAATTTGTGAAAAAGCTTGATTTTTCCTTGAAAAAATTTGGAGAAATCAAGCTTTTTTTGTATCTTTGCAACATGAGAAATGAATAATTCCTCTTTGGAACGAAGACCTCTGTCTCTTTCATAAAAATTGCATTTATTTCCTTTTATATCTAAAATATCTGTCTGGCTTAATGAAGCCTTTATTCACTAATTTAAACAATCTAACCGCTAATAGTATGAAAAAGAAAATATTATTCTTCGACATGGACAATGTCCTTGTTGATTATGAGTCTGCATTGAATGCAGAGAAAATAAAGGAACAGGCACCCAAGTATGAGAGTGTCGTGAATGGCGTGAAAAAAACGAATTACGATGACATTCCGGATATCTTCAGTTATTCCAAACCCGTAAAGGGAGCAGTAGAGGCTCTGAAGACGTTATCCCAGAAATTTGAGGTGTTTATAGTTTCACATGCTTCATGGGCAAATCCTTTGTCATGGAGTAATAAGTTGGAGTGGGTAAAGAAATACTTTGATTCCGACAATGTGAACGGGACATTCTACAAACGCCTTATTCTGGCACAGGACAGGGATGTGACTGCTATGACCGACTCTTATCTTGTAGAGGGCGAGCCATATCCTAAAGATTCACACAAGACAGATGGTAAAGTAATCTATCTTAATAAGAAAAATGGTGATTTCCGTGATTGGTCATCGGTAGTCAATCACCTTATGCAGCTGGCAGTATAAAAAAAGGGAAGAGCGGATAGAAATATCCGCTCTTTTTATATATGGAATTAAGGTTAATGTTACTCTAATGAATATTCTACTGTGTTTACAACTCTGACTTTCTTTATATATGGAGTATTGGCATCGCGGTCGTCGATGGAGAACTGTCCTTGCTGTGCATTACGTATGCCACCAAGCTTGCTGTCAGAGTCTTCTGCAAATTTCTGTGCGGTTGTACGTGCATTCTTGGTTGCCTCTTCCACCATCTCTGGCTTAATCTTGTTAAGGCCTGTGAACTCATAGGTAATAGAGTTGTTGCCGTATTCCTCGCTTACTATGGCAATACCCTGTTTCATGAGTTCTGACTGTCGGCGCATAAGCTGTCGAACCTTGTCAACTTCAGAAGAGGTGACGGTGATGACGCTTGTCGCCTTGTAACGATAGTTCATAATCTCATTGCCGTAGTTGTCTGCCTGTCGGTCGGAGATAACAGGGGGATTGACGCTTATGTCGGAATCCTTGATACCGGCAGACTTTAGGAATGCGATGACGCGCTTGTTCTTTGAACTCAGACGGTCGTACATCTCTGACGGGTCGTTGCCTATCTCTTTATAAACGAGCGGCCATGTAACCTTGTCGGCTTTGACCTCGCGCTCGGCAAGTCCCTTGACTGACACCTTCCTGTCCATCTCCTTGAAGGTGACGATACCACTACGGAGTGAGAGTCCTGCTATTACTACACCAATGGCAATGATTGCAGCAGGGACAATCTTTTCACTTGTATTCATGATCTTGTAATAATTTGTTGTTAAATTCCAATAGAACAGAAATATTTGTAATTATCGATAAGGGTGATGTGGACGATTTGCTGGAGGTGGAGGAGGGGTAGGGCGACTGTTGTTCATCTCGCGCTCAACAGAACGAATCTCGTATATTGTGAGACTGCATTTCTTGCACACTCCATGCTTGTCGAACTTATGTTTACGGTCGATGAAGTGTTTCTCCATCTTCTTGTCCATCCTTACGGTGAATGAATTACCGCAATACTTGTCATGCTTGTGACGGATCTTGCAGTCTTTATGAACAGTCATCGTGTAAGGAGCTTTGGTTGCATTATACTTGTCAACATTAAAGTTTGACTTTCCGAATGCTGTTGCTGTGCCGAGGATCATCATTCCGATTACCATCATGCTTTTGAATGTTGCCTTCATATTCTATTCTGTGTTAATGAGTCTTGCGACTCGTTAGACATTTATTATTTCGAAGGCAAAGGTACATGTTTTTTCTCATGAACCAAAGGGAAAAACTATAATCGGGCGTGGAGTTTTCCCTATTGTTATCGGGGAAAAATCCCTTAGCATTCATGAGAGTATCATTTGCAGTAAAAGCATTGGTGCTGCCACATATCCAAATAGAATAGTAGCAGCACCAACCATTTAATATCTGTTATCTTTTTTATTGCTCCTTTACGTATTCAGAAGGGGATACTCCGTACAACTCCTTGAATGCTGTAGAGAAATGGTTTGGTGTGCGATATCCTACGAGATATGCAACCTCAGAGATAGAGCATTTCTTCTGGCGCAGGAGTTCTGCCGCCTTTGTGAGTCTGATGTTACGGATATAGTTCGTAGCAGACTGATTTGTGAGCTCCTTGAGCTTTCTATAAAGGTGTACTCGGCTCAGTCCGACCTCAGATGCAAGATATTCAGATGTGAGGTCTGGGTTGTCCAAATTATCGTTAATACACTTCACAAGACGTTCAAGCAGTTTCTCATCGGCAGACTGGATTTCTGGAGTTGTAATCTGGTCTGTAGGAAGCTCATTGCCCTTGAATGTGTTACGCAGCTTTTCCTGACGCAACAGGAGGTTGCTTACGATTGTTTGGAGAAGGGCAAGGTTGAATGGCTTTGTGATGTATGCATCAGCTGTGGCCTGAAGTCCCTCAATTCGGTCACGGTCAGTACCCTTTGCTGTAAGCAGAATGATAGGCAGGTGACTGATACGAACATTCTGACGGATAAGTCGACACAGCTCAATACCGTCAATCTCAGGCATCATGATATCGCTGATAACGATATCAATTTGTTCCTTGTTAAGGGTCTGGTATGCGGTCTTTCCGTCTGCGCAGTCGATGACATTATATAGGGATGCCATTTCCTCGCATAGGAATGAACGTATCTCATCATCATCATCTACAACGAGGATTGTCTTACGAGACTTGAGCTTTGTGTGTCCACCGTTCGCATCTGGTGACACGATAACATCTTCCTGTACTTCCTGTACTGGTAATGCTTCGCCTTTAGTGATCTCTGAAGAACTTGTCTTGAGAGGCAATTCAACAGAGAAGCATGCGCCATGTCCTTCTGGGTTATCGCTTACTTCGATGCTTCCCTTATGGAGTTCAACGAGAGACTTTACAAGGTTAAGACCTATGCCTGTACCCTTGACGTATTGTCCGTTTGTGCGAACCTGATAGAAACGTGTGAAGATATTTCGTTTCTCATCGTCAGGAATACCGATACCTGTATCAACAACCTTGAGAAGGAGAGTGACGTTGCTGTCTGCCTTGAGGTCAGTCTTGGGCTCAAGGTCAATGCTTACGGTTACACTACCGTTTTCTGGAGTATATTTTAAAGCATTGCTCAAAAGGTTGAGCAGAATCTTTTCAAAGCAGTCTGTATCTATCATAACGTTGACATGACCATTGGTGTAGTCTTTCAACGTGAGTGTCTGGCGACGGCTTTGAGCTATATCCTCTGTATATGCAACCACACCCCTTACAAATGGACTTAGAGCGACATCAGTACAATGGAGCTCCATCTTGCCAAGGTCAATCTTACGGAGATCCATGATTTGATCTGTAAGGCGGAGCAGGCGGTCTGCATTACGGTTCATTGTGCTGTATAGACGCTGACGCTCAGGCTCATGGTCTGTTGATAGAAGTTTCTGCAACGGAGTAGAAATCAGAGTGATAGGAGTTCGCAGATCATGGACGATGTTCATGAAGAACTGCAGTTTCTGTTCCTTTGCCTGCTCTTCACGACGATGCTCACGTATGCTACGATGCAGATTGCGACGGCGACGCACCTCTATAAGAGTCATATATACAACACAAGCAAATATTGCCAGCCAGATTAACAAAGCCCACCATCTGAGATACCAAGGGTATGCGATGTGAATGTATGTTTCTGTTACCTCAGAATCACGACCGTCAATTATTGTTTTGGTGTATAGAACATGACTTCCGCTTGAAAGGCCATTGAATACAACACGATTCTGTGGTATAGGAAGTGTTTCCCAATTCCCATCGTCAAGTTTATAGCTATAGGCAATACGATGAGTCATGTAAAGAGGTAATGCTGCGAATTCTGCAGTAAATGTATTGTCTTCAGACTCAAGTTCATATTCCATAGACTGGTTAAGGCCGAGGAAACGTTCATTTGCGCGAATTGTAACTACGCGCGTAGTGCATTTCGTACTTCTTTCACCAATACGGTTAGGATAAAAGTAGGTAATGCCGTTGATACCGCCGAACCAGAGACGTCCGTCATCAGAACGTAGGCATGCATTCTTATAGAACTCATTTCCCTGAAGGCCATCACGTGAGGTAAAGGTTTCACTTGTGTTATCCTTCAGATTGAATCTGATGAGTCCCATGCTCGTGCTGAGCCACAGATGTCCATCATTTCCCATCTGTACGGCATATATAAGACCATTTTCTTTTGTAATGCTTCGGAGCTTGTCGTTGCTGGTGTCAAGCAGCGTCACACCTTTTGAAGTGGCAAAGCCAAGAGTGTTGTTGTTAAGACGTGTTATACTATAGATAATCTCCGATTCACCCATACGATGCATGATTTTCTTTGGATCGTTTGGCTTGAACCATACTATACCATCGTATGTACCAGTATATATTCTGTCGGTATTAGAATCGTAGAATATGGAGTTTGTCCATCGTGTACCATCGCTATACGTGTAGAACGTCATTATATTGCGTGAGGCATCATAGCGGAATATGCCTTGTCCCATTGTGGCTACCCAGATGGTTCCGTGATTATCTTCTGCATATCCATATACGCTTGTCTTCCTGCCTGGCTGTCCTTCAATAGGAACATACATCGCTTTTCCTGTTGTAGTGTTCACGATACCACAACCTCTATTATATGATCCAAACCAGAGTCTGCCTTGTGAATCACAGAAGAGTCCCTGAATCGTTGGTGGCAGATCATTGGCGCCTGTTCCTACACGGAATTTTGCAAAAGTCTGGAAATCAGGTGTGAGGCCATACAGACCGCCATTATCTGTACTGATCCATATTTTTTTATCCTTTGTCTCTATTATTGAGGTTACACAACGGTCGCCTATTAGGTCAAATTTCTGTGAGCGACGGCCAATGTATCCGAAGGGAGCAGAGCTGTGTGATGCCATGAACACGCCTTTCTGATATAATGCCATCCAAATATCTCCATGATTGTTGATATAGAGAGAATGTGCCTTCTGTGAAGATATGTCAACAAATGGATCGTCAAACTGATGGGAAGGAACAAACTGGTGGGTACGCATGTTGAAGAACATCACACCGTTACCGTCTGTTGCAATACAGACATTGTCGGAATTAGGCATCGTCTTTATATCGCGCACCTTCATGATGCCCTCTGTACCTTTCACAATGTCAAAATGTCGGGTGTTGACATTATAGTAGTATAGTCCGGATTCAACATCTCCGGCATATAGGATACCGTCACGGCCTACACATAGACTTGAGAAATTATACTCGCTGCCATCGTAGTTCCTCACATGGTGAAGTTTTCCGTTCTTGTCGGCGTACATTACGCCATCAGACTGTCTTGATACCCATATAAAGCCGTCATTGGTACGGGCTACGCGATGTATTTCGTGAGTCTTGCCTGTGAATGCGTTCTTTTTTGTTTTTATTTCACCATTCTTGTCAATCTGAAGTGTGAAAGCATCAGTACCACCGATGAAGAACTCACCGTCTGCAAGTCGTAGGATAGAGTTCACATTACCCATTTTTGCACCTATTTCCTTAGCGGAAATGCGTGGTGTGAAGTCATCCGTCTGGATGTTATATACCTGTACACCATTGATAGTTCCAACGATGACATTTCCTATGGAGTCGGCACATACTGTACGTATGAAATTATGACTGAGAGAATGTGGATTAGTGGGATTGTGACGGTAGGTGATAAATCTTGAGCCGTTGTATTTGCACAGACCATCTTCCGTAGCAACCCATATCATGCCATTCTTGTCTTCTTCAACCTTATTCACCAAACTGTTTGGCAAATCGGAATCGGAAGTGAATAGCATATTAAACTGTGCATTGGCACAAAGCGACAATGCAAGGAATGACGTAGTTAGGATAGTTTGCTTTAACATCTACTTAAGTGTGTTTAGGGTTAGTTATTTTCATTTTTATCATCTTCATCTATTATTTGGAGGCTTTCCAATTCCCTCCATGTAAGAGGGCGGGGGAGAAGCCTGTCGGTTTATTTTTGTTGTGACTGCGTTCTTGCCATTATATTCTGAACTTCCTTAATCTTAAGGGAGGCTGAAGTATCACCGGAAAGTTCTGCGAGTTTCAGGTAATGAATGGCCATTTCTGGATCAGGAAGTGTGCCAACACCTTCTATAAAGCATGATGCCACACCATTATATGCTTCCGCATCACCAGCATCAGCAGCTTCCTTGAGAAGTATGAACCCAGTCTTGTTATCTCTATCTGTACCTTCGCCCTTGATATAGCAACGGGCAAGGAATTTCTTTGCATATATATCACCGCTTTCTATAGCCTTTTCTATATATGCAACGCCAAGAAGGCTATTCTTCGGGAGTATTCGTCCTGTAAGATATGCATCTCCGATGTATGTCATTGCTTCTGCAACACCCAGATCTGCTGCCTTCTTCAAATATGTTATGCCTTGTATGGAGTCTCTTTTCAAGCCCATACCATCCATATATAGCATGGCATACTTATACATTGCCTCCTTATTACCGAGGGCAACAGATTTTCCTATATATTTTGCAGTCTTCTCAACGTCACCTTCATAGGCATAGTGGTTGGCAAGATTCTGATTTGCAAAATCATATCCATGATCTGCAGCACGCTCCCATAGTGCAAGAGCACGTAAGGTATCTTTCTTTACAGCCCAGCCATTCAGGTAATAGTAACCCAGATTGAGGAGGGCATAGTCAGAACCGTTGTTTGCTGCACGTGCAAGAAGTTGTGCTGCCTTGGCATAATCCTGCTGTGTGCCTTTTCCTTCCTCGTAGCAATATGCAAGATTCTCCAGTATCTCATTGTCGTCTTTCTCTGACAATGCCTCAAGCAAAGGGAAGGCTTCTGTATAGTTTCCTGCAAGGAACAGGTTTACGGCTTTCTCACATTCCTCACTACGCTTAACAACAGACTTTGTGTCAGTTGTTGTTACAACTTCATTTTTTGTAGGAATTGTATAGGAAAGATGATAACCGTCAATATCAGAAGGAGTAAATACATTTACTGTATCTCCGTCAGAGCGCCAAACCTTATCGTCAAAGCCTACATAGGCATAATTCATATCCACGCAGATGGAATGTATAGAGTGAGGCTTGGTGTCATCAGTCAGTTTCTTCTTCCAAGACCTGCTAAGCTTGTCATCATACTCCTGTATGGAGTTATCTGAAGAAACGGTCATAAGAGTACCTGCATCTGTAATTGCTGCATACGTTACATCTGGTATGCGTTGCCAGTTTATGTAGTCGTAGCTTGTTACGAAATAGCTTTCCTGTTTAACTATATAGAAACGGCCTATACGCATTACCTGAGTTACAGGTGTATTGTTATCCGAAATTCTAGCTCCACCTTGCAGTGCCTGATCCAATGGGGTAGGGATGCTTTCGAATGTCTTGCCACCATCAGTAGTATGCAGAATCTTGTTTCCTGACACACCGAACAGACCTTCCTTCGGACTCAGCATACAGATGTCTGTAATATGGGCAGAAGGCGTGTTTGGTGCATGTATTGTCTTCCATGTCCTTCCTTCATCCATGGAGTGAAGAATGTCCATATCCGAGAAAGAAACCCACAAACCGCACTCGTCAGAATGGAATGCCGCAGAGCATGGTTGTGAAGCCAATTTCTTTACTTTCCATGTCTTACCGTTGTTTGATGAGATATAGACACGACCTTCCCCGTCCTTCTCTGTGCACATAGCAAGAGTTTTAGGAGCGATATAGTTAATCCATGTGCATTTGTTGCCCATTGGTGGTGCAGCAGATACCCATAGTGAAGCCGGATCATTTGCATAAAGGATGTTGTTTCCATCCGTTGCACATATATGTCCTTTTGTGTCTATGCTGATGCTGGATGCCTGAGCAGAGACCTGAAGGGCAAGTGCTGATGCAAATATGGTTGAAAGAAAATACCTTATCATACTCTTTTGACTTTTATCTTTTACTCTCTTACACTACTTATCTATTATCTAAGATCAATGACTTCTGCCTTTGGATAGTCCTTGGCATTGAATGTAAACAAGGCATCGGAAAGGTTAGAAGACTTTACATTTGAAATTGTTATTGTAATCCAACCAGATGCCTGACGCATCTTCACTTCCTTAATGTCAGAATTTGCATCAACAAGGATATATGCCTCCTTGATGCTTGACTTCTGATTCTGTGCCTTTAGATGTACCTGTTTGCCACTTGCGGTCTGCTGAAGTTCCATATCATATCCCTTCTTGTATAATGTGAGAAAGGTATATGGGTTCATGCTTGCCTGTTTTGCGGCATTTGGGGTAGATACGTTTACCTCGTCATTCTTCTTGACGTATGTCCATTGCGTCTTACCGTTGTACCATACAATGGTGCTTGGAGTAGATGCCTGGAACATATTCTTCTTTATAGAGATAGTTCCGCTCTGCTTGATCTTGTCACCTGTAATTGTAAAGTTTGCGGTTGTTCCGCTTTTAATGTTGAATTTCGCTGCAGCCTTGTCAAGTGTTTTCTTGGCGGCAGAAGACGAATCGTTAGCTGCTGTTGAGGTGATGACTGCTACAGCCATCAGAACAATGATTGTAAGAATCTTTTTCATTGTTTTTGTGTTTATATATTTTTAACGCACCTTTTTTAGGAGAGTTTAATCCCTTGGTGGCAGTTTAATATTTTTTCAATATTATCATCTTGCTCTCAATGTTGCAATATGATTGCTGAGAGTCTGCTCGTCAGTGAAGAGCACTTCACGAGGCTTAGAACCATGGGCAGGACCAACGATGCAGGCCTTCTCCAGCTGGTCCATAAGGCGTCCGGCACGATTGTAGCCAATAGAGAACTGACGCTGAATCATAGATGTTGATCCATTCTGGGAAGAAACAATAGCACGGGCAGCCTGTTCGAAGAGTGGATCCCAAGTACCTGTATCGACAGCTCCACCTTCTCCGCCTTCGCCACCATCTTCCATAGGTTCTGGCAGATCCATAGGACATTGAGGAGTAAGTCCTGCCTTTTCCTGATCATGGATGTGCTGTGCAATAGCCTCCACCTCTGGGGTGTCGAGGAATGCACACTGAACACGTACAGGCTCATTGCCATTGAGATACAGCATATCACCCTTACCTATGAGCTGATTTGCTCCAGGACGGTCAAGGATGGTACGTGAGTCTATCATAGAACCTACACGGAATGCCACACGACCTGGGAAGTTTGCCTTGATGGTACCTGTGATGATATTCGTTGTAGGACGCTGGGTAGCGATAATCATGTGAATACCCACAGCACGTGCAAGCTGTGCTATACGTGCGATAGGAAGCTCTACTTCCTTACCTGCCGTCATAATCAGGTCACCAAACTCATCGATGATAACCACGATGTATGGCATGTACTCATGCAGAGGATTGCCATTGCTGTCCACACTACGCAGACGATGGTTTACAAACTTCTCGTTGTATTCCTTGATGTTACGAACACCTGCAATCTTGAGAAGGTCATAACGGTGATCCATGAGTGTGCAAAGTCCCTTCAATGTGCGTACAACCTTTGTGACATCGGTAATGATTGGCTCCTCATCTGTATCTGGAATCTGAGCCATGAATGCATTTGCGATAGGGTTGTAGATTGAGAACTCAACCTTCTTAGGGTCAACAAGCACGATTTTCAGTTCGTTAGGATGCTTCTTGAAAAGCAGAGAACCAATCATCGCATTCAGACCAACAGACTTACCCTGACCTGTAGCACCGGCTACAAGGAGGTGTGGAATCTTCGCAAGGTCAACCATGAAGACCTCGTTTGTGATTGTCTTACCCAACGCAAGCGGAAGATCCATCTTTGTCTCTTGGAACTTGCGAGAGTTAAGTATTGACTCCATGCTCACGATTGAAGCATGAGCATTTGGAACCTCGATACCGATAGTACCCTTACCAGGAATAGGAGCGATGATACGGATGCCGAGAGCCGAGAGTGACAATGCGATGTCATCCTCAAGGTTACGTATCTTAGAAATACGCACACCCTCCGCAGGAGTTATCTCGTAAAGGGTGATTGTAGGACCTACAGTTGCCGTAATCTCACGAATCTGAACGCCGAAAGAGTTCAGAACCTCTATGATACGCTTCTTGTTTGCAAGAAGTTCCTCCTTTGTGGTATAATCCTGATTGTCGTCGTATTTCTTCAGCAAATCAAGACCAGGGAATGTATATTTCGTGTATGGCTCACGAGGATTGATAGGAGTTGACAGAATCTCCTCAGTTGTGAGGCTTGTACCTATAGCCTCTTCCTCATGGAAACCTTGTACAACTGTAAACTCTGGGTCGTCACCAGCCTTTGGAGCCTTAACGTTTACACTTACATCATTATCGTCTGTGAGGTCAATGGTGTTTGCCTTTTCCTCATCCTCAAAATCCTCATTCTCTTGAGCAGTCTCCATTCTAGGAGTGCTAAGCAACTCTTCCGTAGGAGCCTGTGTAGCAATAATTGGCGTTTCTGGTGCAACGATATTGCCAGTTGCCTGCTCCACGGTAGTACTGTCCTTCACCTTGAACTTCACCTTCCTTGAGATATAGCCAATAGGATTCATCGCCTTTCTTACGAACGTGATTGTCTCGGAAGAAACGAAGGTGAAGAATATGATGGCAGTCACGATGAGGATACCGGTAAGTCCCGGTGTACCTGCAATTGACTCCAGATAACGGCTAACATAGTCTCCATGTCCACCTCCGGCATTGAACACCTGTCCGGAGAGTAGGGGATTGATGAACTTCGCGCAGGCAACGCTACTCCAAATCATGGCAAGCATACTGCCGAAGAACCATTTCACCAGACTCACCTTGTATGCTCCCATAAGTCGGAGAGAGGTGAAGATGAGGAACAGCGGAATCAGGAAAGCCGGGAATCCGAAACAGCATGTGATGAAGAAATATGCAATATATGCACCTATGGAGCCACATGTGTTTGAAAATGCCATGTTCTCATTTCTGAGGTCACCAGCAACAGGATGCTGTATGATACTCTGGTCATTCTGTCCTGTGGAGAAGAACGAGATGAATGAGATGACCATTATGACTGATATGAATAGAAGCAGAATGCCGACGGTGAAATTCGTCTTCTCGCTGTTTACGAACGATGGAATACCGATAGCTTCGCGGAATGAAGTCTTCTTTTTTGCAGTTTCTTTCTTTTTTGCCATATATGTTGTGGGAGTGGAAACTCCGTGTTAAATCTATGTTATTTTGATGTGAATTTTATATTCACGTGCAAATTTAATAGAAAAATCTTAAATATTTGCCGAAAATACATAATATTATTAGAAAAGTTGTGCTTTTTTCATCATTTTTAATAAAAAACAGAAAAATGGAAGAGAAAGGAACCGTTATCTGCCACTCAAAAGTGATTTACAAGTGAATCTTTATACTTTGTATACTTTGCTCAAAAAAACGCGTTTGTTTCATGCAAAAATACTCAAAAAATAAAGAATAGTTATGATAGATTATTCTGATAAGATTTCCATATCAAAATTGTAGAAAAACATATGTACGAAAAAGAAGAATTGTGAACAAACAACAAATGCATTATTTCGTTATTTATGTTTACATAATAACCATTTCTTGTTAAAAACTACACTTTTTTTATGCGAAAACAATACTTTTCCAATTTTTTTCTCTTTTTTTTATGCATCCCTTATTTGTTTTCCATTTTTTTTGCTAATTTTGCACGTGATTTTATAAAAAGGAACCAAAATCCATGTACAATTTTACCATGTACCATGTACAATTTACCGCTCAACTCGCAGAGATGCCTGTTATTTAGAGGAAATGTACGGTTTTGTTTTGGGTAAAAGGGATGGCTTCTGTATTTCATGGGAAGATTGTACATGGTCAATGGTACATAGTACATGGTTTTATGAACAAAATTATTTACAGTAGGTTCGACAAGGCAAAAATTGCAGAACTCCCACGAGTAACCTTCCCGGGACGGATTGTGACAATCCTTTCAGCGGGCGAGGCGGAGAAGGCTGTTGATTTCCTCTTGAAGAGCGATATCCTCGGATTCGATACCGAAACACGACCATGCTTCACCAAGGGCAAGCGCAATAAGGTGGCGCTACTGCAGGTGAGCAACAGGGAAATATGTTTTCTCTTCCGACTAAACAGCATAGGACTTGCACCTGCCATAGTGCGACTCCTTGAGACTGAGGGACCTCTGAAAGTTGGTCTCTCATGGCATGATGATATCCGTAGCCTACATGAGAGAGGGGAATTCGAGCCTCGCGGATTCATCGACCTTCAGGACCACATGATTGAACTTGGCATCAAGGATATGAGTTTGGCGAAGCTCTATGCCAACCTGTTCCATCAGCGCATAAGCAAGCGGGAGCAGTTGAGCAACTGGGAAGCCGATGTCCTCACAGAAAAGCAGAAGGTATATGGTGCAACAGATGCATGGGCATGTATCCAGCTTTATGAAGAGTATGTACGTTTGAAAGAGTCAAACGACTATTTCCTTGAGTATGTTCCAGAACCGGAACCTGCCGCAAATCCTGCTTCTAGTGAAGAGAAGAAGGAGACAGAAGAAAAACCTAAGAAGAAGCAGACCAAGCGCAGAAAGACATTCACCAAGCGTAAGCCAAAGGTGAAGAAGGAAAAAGAAGAAGCCCCAAAAGGGGAAGTGAAAAGTGAAGAGTAAATATGTATAAGAACATATATCTGAAAAAAGGCAAGGAAGAGAGCATGAAGCGCTTCCATCCATGGGTTTTCTCTGGTGCCGTTCATCACATGGATGATGGCGTAGAGGAAGGCGAGGTGGTTAATGTGATAGCGTCTTATGGAGAGTTCATAGGTCGCGGACACTTCCAGATTGGCAGTATAGCTGTCAGAATCCTCACCTTTGAAGACGAGCTCATCGATGATGCTTTCTGGAACAAGAGACTTGCCATCGCTCTGCAGATGCGTATCAGCATCGGTATAGCAGACAATCCTCAGAACAATACCTACCGCCTTGTGCATGGAGAGGGTGACAACCTCCCAGGACTCGTTATCGACTGTTATGGCAAGACTGCTGTTGTTCAGGCTCATAGCGTTGGAATGCATGAATGCCGTATGGCTGTTGCAAAGCAGCTCATGGAGGTGATGGGCGACCGTATCGAGAATGTGTATTACAAGAGCGAGACAACCCTTCCATATAAGGCTGACCTCGGACAGGAGAACGGTTTCCTGTTTGGTGGCACCGACGAGAATGTGGCACTTGAGAACGGTCTGAAGTTCCATGTGGATTGGCTTCGAGGTCAGAAGACGGGCTTCTTCGTTGATCAGCGTGAGAACCGCTCTCTTCTTGAGCATTACTCCAAGGGTAAGAGCGTTCTGAATATGTTCTGCTACACAGGCGGTTTCTCTTTCTATGCTATGAGAGGAGATGCAAAACTCGTTCACTCTGTTGATTCTTCTGCCAAGGCAATAGAACTCACAAATGCTAACGTGGAGCTGAACTTCCCTAATGACCCTCGTCATAAGGCTTTCTGCGAAGATGCTTTCAAATACCTTGATGCAGAGGGAGATAAGTACGACCTCATAATCCTTGACCCTCCTGCATTCGCAAAGCATCGTGGTGCTCTCCACAATGCCCTGAAGGGATATACAAGACTGAACGTGAAGGCATTCGAGCATATCAAACCAGGTGGCATACTGTTCACCTTCAGTTGCTCTCAGGTCGTTACAAAGGATAATTTCCGTAACGCAGTCTTCACCGCAGCAGCACAGTCTGGCCGTAAGGTTCGCATCCTGCATCAGCTTCATCAGCCTGCAGACCATCCAATAAACATCTACCATCCTGAAGGAGAGTATCTGAAAGGGTTGGTGCTGTATGTGGAGTAAACGAGGCCCCCACCAAACCTCCCCGAGTGGAGGCTTTTTAGATAGTATTTCCAATTAAGAAATATGGGCATATGCAATTCTTAGATAAAATAAGGAAATTTATAAAGGATAATTCCCTAATGAGTCCCGTAGAGGTTTCATTAGGGAATCTTTGTTCTTCCGGCTCCCTCCCTACGGGGGAGGGCGGGGGGAGAGGCCGCCTGTTTTTAGTCGCCCTCTCCGGCGGAGCAGATTCCGTATGCCTTCTTATGGCGATGAAGCGTCTTGGATATACTATCGAGGCTATACATTGTAATTTCCATCTGCGTGGGGCAGAGTCGGATAGGGATGAGGAGTTCTGCAAGCATTTGTGTGAGCGTGAGCAGATACCTTTCCATACCGTACATTTCGACACCAAGACCTATGCGGAGCTTCATAAGGTGAGTATAGAGATGGCTGCTCGGGAACTGAGATACAACTATTTCGAGCAGCTGAGACAGTCGATTGATGCCGAGGCCGTACTCGTGGCACATCATAGGAATGATGCCGTGGAGACATTGCTTATGAACCTTATCCGTGGAACTGGTATTCACGGACTTCAAGGCATCAAGCCTCGTAACGGAAACATCCTCCGTCCGCTACTTTGCGTTAGCCGTAAGGAGATAGTGGAATGGCTTCAGGAGATAGGACAGGACTATGTAACAGACAGCACAAATCTTGAGGACGATGTAACACGTAACAAACTGCGCCTTAATATCATTCCTCTTCTTGAGGAAATCAATCCTGCGGCATCTGAAAACATTGCAAAGACTGCTCTCAGAATGCTGGAAGCAGGAAAGGTGTTTGATGCTTCTATGAATAGTTTAATAGAAGAGATAACTCATGGAAGTACAGATGATTGGATAAGCATTGATAAAGAAAAGCTTCAATCTGCTCCTTCTAAGGAATATGCCCTTCATGCCATTCTCTCTCCATATCATTTCTCTCCTGCGCAGATAGAGGAAATCGCCCTTTCCGACTATAGTCAATCAGGGAAGTCATGGGAGAGTTCCACACATCAATTAGTAGTTGACAGGAACGCGCTTCTCCTTCGCAAGAAGGATGAAAACGAGCCACGTCCGTTCCGTATTCCCGAGACTGGCACATACGTTATTTCCGAGACGAAAGACAAGACCGAGCGTATCTCCATAAAGAGCGTGGTGGTGGATGATGTCTTCAAGATTAGCAGGGAGCGTGACACCGTCACTCTTGATGCAGATAAGGTGCGTTTCCCTCTGACAGTACGTCGTGTGGAGACTGGCGACCGATTCATTCCATTTGGCATGAAAGGTTCAAAACTCGTAAGCGACTATCTCACAGACCGTAAGAAGAACGCTTTTGAGAAGCAGAGCCAGCTTGTTATGCTTGATGCCGATGACCATGTGCTATGGCTTGTGGGAGAGCGTCCAGATGCCCGTTGCTGCATCACGTCAGATACAATAAAAGCGCTGGTTGTGCGTTATTATTGAAAGACCTAACCCGTCCTTCCCCAAGGGAAGGCTCCACCCCCCTCACCCCCTCCAAGGGGGAGTAGATAGTAATTATTGTCAAAAGGGGATGGCGAGGGCTTATATTGTAATATGAAATCAACAGCGAAATTACTATCTAAAATACGCCCCCTCGGGGGCTGGGGGGGCCTCTTCTTCGGGAAGGCTTGGCTTGGTCTCTTCCTCCTCCTCTTCTGTGTATCGTGCAACGATGACGATACATTCACCACATCTCCCTCAAATGTTCTTTCCATGCCCTTCGATACGCTGAAGATGGATACCGTGTTTGCAAAGATACCGGCTGCATCGAAGGATTTCTGGATATACAACCATTCTGGGGATGGAATACGATGTGCAAGCGTAAGGCTTCAGAAAGGCAATCAGTCTGGGTTCCGCGTCAATGTGGATGGCATATACCTGGGCGAGAAGACTGGCTATCAGACGTCGGACGTAGAGGTGCGTAAGAATGACAGCATCCGTGTGTTTGTCGAACTCACATCGCCTGACAACGGCTCTGAATTATATAAGGAGATAGACGACAAACTCATTTTCCGTTTGGAAAGTGGGGTAGAGCAGGTCATCACCCTGAATGCCTTTGCATGGAAAGCGGATATGGTGCGTAACCTTGAAATCAAGAACGACACAACAATCGATACCACGGTTTCTGGCAGGGCTTTGGTCGTTTATGGCGGCATAAAGGTTAATCCGGAAGCTACCCTCACACTTGCCCCAGGCACTACAATCTATTTCCATGATGATGCAGGAATCGACGTCATGGGCAAGCTGATATGTAAGGGAACAGCGGAGAAGAACGTCACGCTTCGTGGTGACAGACTCGATAACATCCTCGGTGATATTCCATACGATGTCCTTTCCGGAAGATGGCAGGGAATACACTTTGCTACGAGTTCCTACGATAACATCATAGAATATACTGACATGCATGGTGGAAAGGATGCCATCGTATGCGATTCAAGTGATGTTACCCGAAAGAAGCTCACCGTCAATTCATCCACAATACATAATTTCAGGGGCTACGGACTTGCTCTCACCAATTCCAATGCCTATGTGGCTAATACGCAGATAAGCAATACATACAACGATTGTGTATATGTATGCGGTGGTGAATTGACCATGATACATAATACTATAGCTCAGTTCTATCCATTTTCAAGACAGGGGGACACTATCGCATTGCGCTATGCAAACATAAATGAAGACAAACTCTATCCGCTTACGAATCTTGAGGTGAAGAATTGCATCATAACAGGTTGGGCGGAAGATGCGTTATTAAAGGAGAATAGCGATTCCGTAGCATTCAACTATCACTTCTACAATTCCCTTATCCGTATGTCGGAGCTTAAGGATTCTACCTCTGCAAAGTATTTCGAGGGCGTAATCAGGGATAATGAGAAAGATACGACTCTTTGCTATAGTCATAAGAATTTCAAGAATGTTAATCCTCATACAGAAGATTACCTGTTTGATTTCCATCTCGACTCCCTCTCAAAAGCCAACGGCGCAGCTGATGCCCGATGGATGCTCCCGCTCAACAGGGAAGGCATAGCAAGGGATGAGAAGAAGCTGAATATGGGGTGCTACTAAGCCTTGGGCAATTGAAAATGGAAAATTGAAAATTAAAAATTAAGCGCGACTATTAGCAGCAAGCTGCTTTTAACTGACAAAAATTACCAATCTGCGCAATCTTTTACCATCAGTTAAAATTTTTATTGGATAAAGATTGGTAAGATTGGGAACTTGCGTAGCTTGATGAGCTTCAGCGAATAATTATTGTCAGTTCAAGCACCGCAAGGTGCGTAATTTAGCGTTTGAAATATTATAAAACTTATATCTATTATGCAGCAGGAAAAAAAGTTGATTATAACCTATCAGATGTCACAGTATTCAGAATTGGATGCCGATGACCGTGAGCTTGTGGATAAGGCGATGAAGATGACAGAAGCATCGTATGCGCCATACAGTAACTTCCATGTAGGAGCAGCGGTGAGACTCGAAAACGGCGTTATCGTAGGCGGATGCAATCAGGAGAATGCCGTATATCCCGCAGGACTGTGTGCCGAGCGTGTGGCTGTCTTCTCGTCACAGGCGCAATATCCTAACACTAAAATCCTGTCGCTTGCCATCTCTGCCCGTAACACAGAGGGTGAGTTTGTCACCGTACCAGTCTCTCCATGCGGCTCTTGCCGTCAGGTCATCCTTGAGCAGGAGATGCGTTTCAACCAACCTATCCGCATATTGCTCGTAGGGCAGAATGGAGTCTTCATCTTCAACAGTATCAGAGACCTCTTGCCATTTGCCTTCTCAGAAGAAAGTCTGGGTAGCTAAACATTTTAGGATATACGAATATCCCCCGCAGCCTTTAAGGTTACGGGGGATTTCTTTATACACCTAAACAACTGGTCACGCCGAGGGTTGTCGCTATGGCGGTAAGGATTGCCGCCAAAGTCTGAAGAATGAATTTCCAAGTTTCGTTTTTCATAATCTTGTGAGTTTAGAGATTAGTGGTTAGAGTTTAGAGATTATTGCTTTCGCCATTTAGAAAAACCAATTAAAACCTATTAAAACAAAAGAAAACATTTTGTTTATTGTTTATATATGTTTAGTGTTATTGTTTTTATATGTTTTTATTGGTTTTCCCCTGTTTTTTTAGATGGCGAAAGCAATTAGAAGGGGGCTTAGAGTCCACCTCCACCGCCGTTGTTGTCATCGTCGTCGCCTGTGGTTGCGCTTGTTGCGTTACCGTCAGGCACGAGGAAGGACTCGATACCAGAGCCGTAGCTGCTCTTTGAGAGGGTGTAGGCATTGTCGCCCTGATAGTCAG
>CAMJKP010000006.1 GCA_946406435.1 uncultured Prevotellaceae bacterium
ACATCTGCTTTGTCACACACTTCATGAAACGATCCTTGAAACTGATAAACATACGTAGCTTGGCAACCTTCGGATCATTCTGCTCTGATGCCTTGCCAAACCAGAAGTTCATATAACTTTGAGCACTGTCACGCTCATCCTTCATATAATAGGTGAGAATCTGATTGATAAGAATCTCACGACGGTTCTTCTGTGCGACATCAGTATTGCGAGCAGGTCTTCCCTGTACTCTTGAACTACGAGTGTTAATGAAAGGACGAAGGATTTCAAGATCCGGAGCACCTTCCTTCATCTTAAGAATCGCCATTCTGTTTGCACAATACATAGCAAACTTCACATTCTCATAACCTAAGTCTTTTGTGACATGTCTGTATGCGAGTCGGGTAATGATATCCTGATCCTCCTTGTCTTCAATCACATCAAAGAGGTTATAATAGTCACCATCAGAAAGATCTTCCTTACCATCAATAAGGTTTTGCTTGTGCTCATAATAGAAAGCAGCAACCTCAGGACCATTCATGATATGCTTACGCTCGTAACGATAGGTACAACGCATACGACGCATTGACTCAAGAATTGGTACAATGTTTGTGTCATAGAAAGGAAGTATTCTAATACTACCCTCACCTGAAGGAATTACAGCACGAAGAGAGTCTGCTTTATCCTTGTTTCCTTCTTCATCAAGCTGCTTCGCAACATCATCCCAGCTATATACCCTTGGAGCCTGCTTTGAGAAATTAACGTCAGCTTTACCAAGACCATTGCGGAGAATGTTATAAGCAACATCAAGACGACCAGAAGCGAGCTTACGGTTTGCCTCAAAACCGCCATCAGGAGATGCGGTAGCCTCAATAGATACCTGCATCAGGAGGTCACCATAAGATCTCAACTCATCAAGGAATGTCTCCTTGATAGAATCATTCTGAGCATCCTGAATAAGGACAGACTTACCAACCTGGAAACGAAGTTTGATATCCTGATTCTTAGTCTCAAAGTTCTCATCAGCCTGAGTTGCAAACTCATCAAGATCCATATCAGCCTGTGAGACTGCAAGGTTAAGGAATTTATAATAGTTCTTCTTTGTACAAGAAGACTGACTTGCCCATTCTGCGAGATAAATATGATGATAATCAGCCACCTCAACAAGGTATGGGAACTTATAGTCCATACTTGGAGTGCGCTTCCTATAAACCACAGTTGTATCAATATCTACACGATTGTGGAGATTCAAAATGATGTTACTAGAATAATAATCCTTCAACTTATCGTTCTTACGATAGTTGTAGCCCATACGACGGTTCTGAAGTTCATGATATTCAGCACCTTCATAACAAAGGCCCTTTACGTAGTCAACAGAGTCACCAGTTTCACACTCTACAGCATATGGCTGAATAATAAGACGAGAGTCTTCTGCAACCGTACCAGCTGGAAGGTGTACTACAATTGGAATATAACAATTAATACCATCGTCAAGAGCTGGAGCTGCAACAAGACTCAAAGTATCACGGCTCTGACCTTGTACCTCAACGTTACTAAGAGTATGATTACCCTTAAAGTCAATCTTCTTCTCATGAACGTGAACATATTCAGTCTGACCAGCAACAGTTTCAATAACAATGAAGTCTGCACCATCAGAGGTAAGGTCATCGTCAGGATCGAAAGAAGTTATAAGCAATGCCATTCCCGGATACAAAACGCGAACATTGAAAGTACCGTTAGCCTTTGACTTCTTGAAGGTCAGTTTATTCTTAGTAACGGCTTCATCAAAAGCAAGAGGATTGGTACCATTTGAAATCTCAGGCATTGTTGCCTCAAGAATAGCCTTTATATCATTTGCCTTCTTCGCAGTTTTGAAGAGAGCATAACGAAGTGGCTTGGTGGTAACCTCATCACCAGTCTTAAACTGAACCTTGACACTAGCAGTAAATGGCTCATCGCTCTGTGCCATAAGTGTATTACTTACGACAAAAAGCAACATTGTCAAAAGGATAAATAATTTCTTCATCATTCTTATATCTGCACCTAAACTGACAGATGACTATTATTGATTATACAAACTGTATATAAATTGCTTACTTTAAAACGTATGAGATCGAGATACCAATTCTCGTAGGCAGGAGATAGTATCCACTGGCATTTGCCTGGGTTATACCATTATCTGCTGAATCCTGATCATATCTAGAACCAACAAAATTTTCCTTTTGATTATAGTATATAGCGCCATAACCTGCATGGAAGTCAAGACTAAGACGAGGAGTAATGTTATATACATAACCAAATGTTAAGCCACCACCAACAGCATCACCTCTGTAAGTCTTATTCTTCCATTCAATATCATAACGTCCACCTATAGCGCCTATACCCATGAAGATTCCATGAACAGGTCGGTTAGAAAGATAGTAACGGAACTCTGGTTGAATAACTGTTGCCTCGATATTTTTTCCCAATCCCTTCCATGCATAAATAAAATTCACGCCAAAAGAGGTCTTGTTACCTGTAACTATTTCCATACCAAGCGATGGAGCCATACAAGCATCCATTGCCAGATCAGTATTTAAAGCTACCATCTGAGCTTTAGCACTCAGAGATATAACAACAGCACATACTATAGAGAGTATTTTCTTCATTCTTTTCACTTAATTAAAATGTAATATCTCCAAGTTTAATAATACGACGATTTGCCCCATTATCATCTTGACCATCAACTACAGTGTAATTAACTGTCCTCTTCTCTGGAGCCGTTGACTTATCAGAATTCAAGAAGCGTACATAAATATTTGCGGTACCACTTTTCGCAACGCCAAGTACGAGCAAAGATTTCTTCAAATCCTTCTTTCCACCCTTCTTAACACCACTATATGTAAGAAGTCCTTTTATTTTTTTACCAAGAGAAGAACCATTTGGGCGTTTTTTTGCAACGATATCGCATATCTCCACATAGATTTTATCAATATAATTATCATTTGACGTTACAGAACCAGAGATAAGATAATCCGTTGTAAGCGTATAAGGCTTTTGTGTTGTAACACTTACATTCTGTCCCAATTTAACATCTACCAACATTGTAGAGTCACCACGAAGAACACCTCCACGGAGTTTTGCATACTCACCAGAAAGAGCATTCTTGACTCCTTCATCAGTAATACTACTCAAATCATCTATCTTATGCCCAATTTTCACATCACCATAATAGAGATCATCCATTGGAAGTTTCTTGAAATCCAATTTCTCATAGTCAAAATCTGCTTCATCCCTATTAATTACATAGAACTTATATTTACCGACAGGGACGTTCATCTTATTTTCTCCATTGAGATTATAAGTAAAAGCCTTATTATAGAATCCCATAGCATTTGTAGCAAAAACAATTGGAGTACCCTGCCAATCAGAATGCATATTCAATGTAATGGTCGTACTCTGCTTCTGCTCCTCAAGTTCAACGTCAGAAATCATATCAACTTGCGAACATGAAACAAGAGAGGCTGAAACCACAGCTACTGACAATATATTCTTAAATATCTTATTCATATTTATCATCCACGATTATTTGTTATTCTTCGCAGCCTTTGCAGCAGCCTTAGCCTCTGCTTCAGCTCTCTTCTTTGCTTCCTTCTCAGCCTTAGCAGCTTCCTTCTCAGCCTTAGCCTTTGCCTTAGCCTCTTCCTGAGCTCTCTTCTTAGCTTCACGCTCAGCCTTTGCAGCTTCAGCCTGAGCATCAGCGTCAACACCACCATTGAGGGATTGACTCTGCTTCTTCAACTGCTCTTCACGCTTCTTCTTCTGTTCTTTTTCCTGCTGTTCAAGATAGCGTTGCCACTCCTTCTTCTCGGCTTGACGCTTCTTTTCCTTAGCAGCCTGCTGAGCTTCACGTTCCTTCTGGAGAGCCTTCTGTTCAGCATCGTACTTTCTCTGCTCAGCATAAGCCTCATTCATACGCTTACGCTTCTCAGCCTCGTACTTTCTGTCCTCCTCAGCCATCTGCTTCTCCATCTTACGCTCCTCTGCAGCCTGTTGTTTCAAAAGAGCCTTCTCCTCAGCATCAAGAGCCTTCTCAAGCTTACGCTCCTCAGCCTCCTTCAGCTTATCTGCCTCAATCTGCTGACGAACCTGCTCCTCAACCTTACGAGCATTAGCCTTATCTACAAGATCCAGACTATCCTCTATAGCCTTCTGTTCCTGAGCTTTGATACGCTCCAAGCGCTGCTGCTCACGAGCCTGCTCCTGAATCTTACGAGCCTGCTCCTCACGAGCCTTGTCAGCCTTACGCTTCATATCACGTGTATCAGCAAGTTTCTGGTCGATAACACTCTCATGATTCCTCATATTTATAATAAGGAGAGAGTCATATTTATTCTGATAGAAACGGTAAATCTTCAGATACTCCATATCACGCTTACGCAATTCAGCACGATAGTCGAGTTCTGCAAGTACCTTTTCCTGATATTTCAAGTCAACATCATATCTCCAACGATACTTAGTATATACATTAGCCTTGCCAACACGATATACAAGACCAACGCGAGCTTCGGTCAAAACAGGGAATGGAACAAACTTCAAACCCATATTTTCCCCTTTAATATAAGATGCAGTTTGGCTATCGTGGCTAAACTTCTCATAATCAGTAAGACAGAAACCTGCGCTGAAACCGAAATCAAGGTCAACGCTCTTTCCGCTTGGGAATATATAAAGAGGACGAATCACACCATACTGGAAACCCAAGGTGTAAGCTGTACCCTGAACGCCTTCCTTACCGAAAAGGAAAGAGTAGTCATCATACGCGAAATAGCCGCCACGATACCAAGTAGTACGTGGATGCTTTGGACGGCGACGACGACCTGAGAGGATTTTCTCATAGGTATGACGATGAGGACCAAGATCATTGGTAGTCTTACGAGTGTGCCAATAGTTACGGAACTCTGCACGAACCTCCATCAGATTATACACCAGACCTGGATTATAAGTATGCTTTGTATTCCAGTTTGCCCTGACATTCAAACCAATGGCATTACGACTCCAGTTATACCTACCGAGGTCATACTCGATACCGACGTTTGCCAAAAGCATCATCCAGTCGAAGCCATTTGTACGAAAGGAAATACGATCGCTAAATGTAAGCGAATCAAGCTTATGGTCATCTGCCATCTTCTTCTGCGCAAAAACGCATGAAGATGATACTAGCATCATAAGCAGCACGCAATATTTCAGCCCTTTAAAATTCACTGTTTTAATCAAAACTTTAATATATAACATTTTTTAACCCCAAACATGTCTACCACACATAGGAGCATTCTTTCTTCCACTTATATCTCCTAACTAATTGAAATTGTAGCAGTTACGGGCGACCCCAATAACAAAATCAGTATGAAGACCCTAAAACTGACTGCAAAGTTAAATATTTTTAATTGAATATGCAAACAAATTCTCAACTTTTATATTTTTTTTAACATATCTATTAACTTTTATAAAAAACTCAAAACAACAATACAGACGACACCTTTTCGTAGAAAGTCTTGTATCATACCCATCTTACGCCCTTCTGTCTCCGTTTCAGAAAAAGGGATTCAGAACGGACTTACAACGGATTTGAAGCGGACTTGAAACGGACCTACATCGGACCAGAATCTAAGAAGTCTCTCAACATTTCAAAAAGTGTCAAACGAGAAATGCTACTTCCGTAGGACTTTCTTACCATCGGCAATTACAACTCCGTTGTTCTTTTGACCAGCAATACAGCCTTTGAGATCGTATATTCTTTTGTTGCTAACACCCTCACAACCATTCACTTCCATATTATTAATAAGAGATGCGGTTCCTATGGTTGTTTTTGGGTGATACACACCGCTTGAATAGTAATGTTCTCCGGAAGAGACCGTGTACCAGACATATCTGCTTGCCCCATCTGTTGTCGGAGTATATTTACCTTCTGACGTCAACGTATTGGAAGGTATCGTCTTGTCGAAATCCTCATAGCATTCAAATTTCACATCCACGCCCTCCAGTATCGGAGCATCCTCTGAAAGTGTACCTGTCAAATATGTTTTTAGCACATTATATGCATTAACGATTGCAGACTTCGGAGCATACTTATATGCCCAAAGCGGTACACCGGCATTACTAACACAGCTAATACACAAAGCAGGCATATCCGTAAACCCATCTATGTTTTGCTCTGCTATAACGCCATAATATGTGACGCCAGAGATTGTCAACTTAATAAAGGATTTCCCCTCTTGGGTAAACTCCCAAGTTCCCGTCCTGTCTCCTGAAATCTTTCCACCTTCTGAAAGCACTATTGAAATTGGAGTTGCCTCTGCATAATTTTTATGGTTCAACTTATACGGATGAATCAGCAACTGGTAAGTTCCTGCAACGGCATCATTTGAGTAAAGACGTCCCGTCTCTATCTGAGCCTGAGTCGTTTTCATTGCTGTATATCTGAAAGGAGAAGCGACTAGCCAACCATATTCATTCTGAAACAACTGACGTACACGAACCTGATGATGAACAGTACCGTTGTTAAACTTTGTATGATATACGACAAACGCATTTCCATCAGCATCCACACAAGCTGAATTATGCCCTTCTGCACACTCTCCAACCGTCATTGTTCCCCAGTTGTTAAAAGCGCCCATAAGTTTCATTCCCTTGTTGGACGTAGAATTTGGGCCGAAGTTTAACTGATAATTGTTAAATATTGCAAAATTTCCTGAAGCATCCTTATACGGTCCAGTTGGAGAAGAGGAGCGGAACACGCGCATCTCATATCCCCCATCCGGAGCATAGCCACCATAACTCATAAAGAGATAATAATAACCTCCTATATATTGGATATAAGGTCCCTCGCCTGAAACATAATATCCTCCAGCTATCTTCTTTCCGAAATACTGGTCGGAAGTGGCATTGGCATCAAGAGTTGTTCCCGAATAAGTATAGGTATAGTCACGAAGTCCTGTATTTTTGTCGAGTTTCAACATAAAGATTCCTCCCGACCATGAGCCGTATGCAAGCCAAAGCTCACCATCCTCATCATAGAAAGAGCAAGGATCTATGCAGTTCGGATAGTATGTTCCCCACTTGCTTCCTGCACTTGAGAAACGAGTCGGAAGAGAATTAGAGCCTGTCACTATTTGCATATCAGTCTTGGCAACATCCACTTTCTTGCCTGAGTAAGAGACATTGTTAAAACCTCCGAACACAATCGGAGCCTCATATTTGAAAGGACCTGTAGGACTATCAGCAGTAAGAAGAACTATAACCGATGCCCAGTTATCCCCATTAAGCGAAAGATACATACACCACTTCTTCATCTGCACATTATATATAATATCCGGTGCCCACATATCTCCGGCTATCCACTCGGAGGCATTAGATGCATAGATTGAACAATAGGCGCCAGCATCAAAAGAGCCCAACGTCTCGGTGACAATATCAGAGCCTCGTTTCACCTGTACCTCATGAGTAGGGCATGAAGAGAAAGCTGTTTTATAACTTTGGTTAAGGAAAGCCGAATGTTCTTTGCCTGTATTTACAGCCGACCAATTGACTAAATCCTTGGACTTGGCAACTCCAATATGAGAACCTACAATATAATAGTATGAGTCAGAGGGATTATAGACAACAGACGGATCATGAACCGCTACATTACCATACGTCTTTGCCTTCTGCATGTTCTGCAGTTGCGAAGACGACAGTTTTGTCTGTGCAGATAAAGCAACAGGCAATAGCATCCATGACAATAAAAATAATATCCAAAGTTTCATTCTAGTTAAATATTTAGTCTGGTCAGTTAGTATTTCCAGGGCAAAATTACAATTATTTTTCAACATCAACAAATTTTCAAAGATATTTTTTGAGAAACGGCATGATATTTGGTAATTTATTACTATATTTGCACAAAGTTTACAACTTAAATCATAACAACTAGCTCTAAATTATATCAAAAACAATATTATGAATAGAAAGCTATTCCTGACATCACTCGCTATTATCAGTTCTCTTGGCTCTTATGCCCAGAGCAACGAGATGATTATTCAGGCAAAGAAACCAGGTGCTGCTATCCAAAGCACAATGTACGGTATTTTTTTCGAGGATATAAACTATGCTGCCGACGGAGGCCTCTATGCCGAGATGGTGGCAAACCGTTCTTTCGAGTACCCCAACAACTTTGCTTGCTGGGACATATCCGGCAAAGTAAGCCTGAAGGATGACGGACCTTTCGACAAGAATCCTCACTATGTTCGCCTTGCACCATCAGGTTTCCGCGACAAGCACACCATGATTGAAAATCATGGTTTCTTCGGCATGGGTGTAAAGAAGGATCAGGAATACCGTTTTACGGTATGGGCTCGCTGTCCAGAGGGAGGAAACGCAAAAATTTGGGTTGACCTTGTGGATAACGCCACTATGACCGACGACCAGAAGTTAGGTAACGGAGGAATTGACATCAGCGGCAAGGAATGGAAGAAATACACCCTTATCCTGAAGCCTAAGAAGACATTCGAGAAGGCTCACCTCCGCGTATGGGGCGACAGCAAGGTCATAACGGACCTTGAGCACATCAGCCTCTTCCCAGTCGATACATGGAAAGGTCGCGAGAACGGTATGCGCAAAGATCTTGCTCAGGCATTAAATGACATGAAGCCGGGAATTTTCCGTTTCCCTGGAGGATGTATCGTTGAAGGCACAGACCTCGAAACACGCTACCAATGGAAGAATACGGTAGGACCTGTAGAGAACCGTCCTTTGAACGAGAACCGCTGGCACTACACATTCACTAAACGCTATTACCCTAACTATTTCCAGAGCTACGGACTTGGATTCTTCGAGTTCTTCCAACTCTGCGAGGACTTCGGATGTGATGCTCTTCCTGTACTCAACTGCGGTATGGCTTGTCAGTATCAGAATCCGGAGAAAAGCGACCAGTATGTTGCTCTCGATGCACTTGAGCCATACATTCAGGATGCTCTCGACCTTATTGAGTTTGCCAATGGCGATGCAAGCACCACTTGGGGTAAGGTACGTGCGGATATGGGGCACCCAGAGCCCTTCAACCTCAAATTCCTCGCCATCGGAAATGAGCAATGGGACTATAAGAACAACCCGGCTTTCACATCTCGTCTGAAGAAATTCCTTGACGTTCTCAAGGCAAAGCACCCTGAAATTAAATATATTGGAACAACAGGCCCCGACTCTGAAGGTGACAAATTCGATACGCTCCAGCCGAAGATGAAAGAACTGAAGGTTGACCTTTACGACGAGCATTTCTATCGTAATGAGCAATGGTTCACAGATTCTATCAACCGCCATCGCTATGACAAATACGACCGTTCAAAGGGTGCTCCGAAGGTATTTGCCGGAGAGTATGCCTGTCACGGCAAGGGAAAGAAATGGAACCACTTCAACGCTGCCCTTCTCGAAGCAGCCTTCATGACCGGATATGAGCGTAATGCAGATGTCGTCCACATGGCTACTTACGCCCCACTCTTTGCCCATGTGGAAGGTTGGCAATGGCGCCCTGACGCTATCTGGTACGACAACCTCAACTCTTTCAAAACCTGCTCATACTGGGTACAATATCTCTACGCCCACTATAAAGGCACAAACGTACTTCCACTCACTATGAACAATAAGGCTGTGGCAGGTGATAGTGACCAGAACGGACTATCAGCTTCGGCTGTAATCAATAAGCCTACAGGTGAGATATACGTCAAAGTTGCCAACATCAGCGACAAAGCCCAGAGTATCAAGCTCAACCTCAAGGGCATCAAGGCTCTCACAAGCGGTAAGGTTATCACCCTACATTCTGATAACCCAATAGCAGAGAACTCTATTCAGAGACCAGATGCTATCCAACCTGTCGAGAAGGAAATCGAGGTTTCCGGCTCAATTCTTGACACAGAGGTACCAGCAAAGACATTTGCTGTATTTGTTCTAAAATAATGTTTTAGATATAACAAAGGGTGAACGATTCGTTCACCCTTTGTCTATTTCTACATATAAACACTAAAAACATTTGTTCATACCACGAATAGCTCCAAAACTTAATCGGAAATTAATTTTACTATATTTCCCCATACCCTAATGTTTACTAAAGAACTTGGATCTGTGCAAACGTCTAATATAACTCTTTTTTGAAGGGACTTGTTTTACTGATCCATAAACAACAACAGCATCATATCCATAAGCTCGTGCTCTTTCATCTTCATCGAAGATGTAGATTTTTGTCATTGGACCTATCGCGTCAGGATAATATTCCTTAAGCTTAGCACACTCGGAGAAATAGCGACTTTTATCCCTTCGAGCATCACCTCCCCGAACCAGTATAAAAAGCTACTTTTTTATGTGTAAAATCAAAATTCAACCTACATGCTGAAGCCAGCTTATTTAACTGCATAGCCTCATGTTGATTAATCGTATCATTTACCAACTGCCTTTTCCCTTGTGAATAAGAGGAGGTAAAAGACATTATCAACATCAGAAAAGCAATTAAGCACCTCATAGCCTGTTCTTTATTGTTTTATCTATCGTTTTGAAATCTTATCCAAAACCTTTATTTTCTCTTCATTCGACAATTCAAGAAAATCCTCGGAAAAGTATCTAAAATAAGGATCATTACTTTTATTAAACTGCTTAAATTCTGATGATGTGCCCCAACACCCAAGGTTTGAATCCTCATCCTCTTTGTATTGCTTCTCTCCACGAAAAGTACAATACGCTATGTTATTTTTCTTATCCAACCGATATGTATAAACCAACAAATGATAACATCCATCCTCATAACGTAAGAACTCGAGTGTCCCACTTGTTATAATCTTTGCATAAAGTCTGATAAGCGTCTCGTTCTTAGCAAGATAAGAATTAGACTTATATTTCCATGTTTTCCTCAATTTCTTAACCAGTTTATCCTTTGGAAGAAAAGATTTACTCCAGAATAAGATTGCGGCATCATAACCACCAGATTCTTTCTTTTGAGTTTCATCGAAGATATACAAAGTGCCATTATCCAAAGGAGAAATCTTATCCGTAAGATGTTTTCTTTGCATATCGAAATATCTTGCCTTATCACCACCTTGAAGAAATCCCACCACCTTATCCGTAAAGTCAAAACCATTCAAGAAATCTTTGAAAACTGCATTCAAAAAGGCACTCTCATAACTGTTCAACATTGGCGAACTATCTCCCATTTTATCCAAATGATCCAAAATCTCCTCTGGAACATCATTATTTGCCCGGATTTGTCCGAACAAATTCACACTTACGAAAAATGACATTAAAATCATTAAATGTCTCATAATCCTATGATTTATGGAATTGATAGTTATTTGTTCTTATCAGTTTTATTATTCAAGGGCAAAAGTAAACAAATTTCCCAATACCACCAAGATTTTCGGGAAAATTTTCAATAGAAGTAAAACCGTTATGACTCCTATGTACCTCCCTTGCAAGTCCCATTTTTATCATAAGATAATCCATCGATTATCCATCGGTAATCCATCGATACTCCATCGTTTCGATGGACTAACAATGGAGATGCGATGGAGTAACGATGGAGTATCTATGGAGGAACAGCCGATAAAAAACGAAGGCAGAAACGACTTGTGGCATCGTGGAAAACAACCGTTTGCAAATATGTTTGTCTATTTTTTCTTGTTTTCAAAGTATTTTTGGCATAATTCTTGGTAATTTACAATATTTTTTTGTATCTTTGCAGTCAATTTACATTATTAATATAGAAAATTTCAATAAATAAGCACAGTGAAAGATTTCATTAAGCATACCCTTGCCACCGTAGTAGGCATATTCATTTTCGGTATCATCAGCTGTATTTTGATGCTTATGAGCATCGTAGGTATGGTGGCATCTGGTAGTCAGGCAACAACCATTGACGATAATTCTGTACTTGTCATCAAGCTCAAGGGAGAGATTACGGATCGCTCCAACGATGAAGGTAACCCGTTGGCTACACTTCTCGGTGACAACGCCGAGTCTCAGGGGCTTTACAATATCGTAGAGGCTATCAAACGTGCAAAAGAGAACGACGAGATAAAAGGAATTTACATAGAAGCCGGAGAGATTGTAGCCGAACCGGCAACAATAACTGCTTTGCGCGATGCTCTCAAGGACTTCAAGAAATCAAAGAAGTTCATCGTGGCATACGCTGACCAGTATTCACAGGGCAGCTACTATGTCAGTAGCGTTGCCGACAAGGTATGGATAAACCCACAGGGTATGCTCTTTTTCCACGGTATGGCTTCTCAGCCACAATATTTACGTGACGTCCTTGCGAAACTTGGCATAAAGATACAGGTGGTAAAGGTTGGTCAGTATAAGAGTGCTACCGAGAGATATACTGAGAATCACATGAGCGATGCTAACCGCGAACAGGTAACAGCATACATTTCAGGTATTTGGAATCACATGCTCAAGGGTATTGCCGAAAGCAGAAAGATAAGCGTTGATTCACTCAACGCATACGCAGATCAGGTTATGGATTTTTCCAGCACCGAGAATCTGAAGAAGAACAAACTTATCGATGGCACCCTCTATACCGATCAAATCAAGGGTGAAGTAAAGAAGTTACTGAAAATAGACGATGACGACGACATTTCACAGGTAAGCGTAACGCAGATGCTTCAGGCTAAGAGCGAGTCAGCTTCAAGCGATAATGAGATTGCAGTTTACTTCTGTGAGGGCAATATTGTACATGACCCCAACGAAAACTTCATAATGGGGGGAGGCTCTACCATTATCGATACTAAGGTGTGCAAGGACCTCGAAGGCCTCGCCAAGAACGATAACGTAAAGGCGGTTGTTATCCGTATCAATTCTGGAGGTGGAAGTGCATACGCATCAGAACAGATGTGGCATCAGATTGTAGAGTTGAAGAAGGTTAAGCCTGTGGTAATCTCAATGGGCGGTATGGCTGCATCTGGCGGTTACTATATGTCGTGTGGAGCCACATGGATTGTAGCAGAACCTACTACTCTGACTGGTAGCATCGGTATCTTCGGGGCATACCCAGACATAAGCAACCTCATGACAAGTAAGCTTGGATTCAAATACGACGAAGTGAAGACAAATAAGAACTCCACAATGTCAATTGTACCAATGGCACGTCCTTTCTCGGGTGAGGAGCTGAATATTCTTCAGAGCTATATAGACCGCGGATATTCTCTCTTCCGCAAGCGTGTGGCTGACGGACGTCACCTCAAGGTTGAGGATGTGGAAAAGATTGCACAGGGACGTGTTTGGCTGGGTAAGGATGCTATCGGCATTAAGCTTGTTGACCAGCTTGGAAGTCTCAAGGATGCTATCGACATGGCAGCTAAGTTTGCCAAGATCAAGGATAACGACTATTACACCGGCACCTATCCGGCTCCTGAGAAGTGGACAGAAACCATTCTCCAGAACGCAACAGGTGGTGGCAACTACCTTGATGCACAGCTTAAGGAAACGCTTGGCGAATACTACGAGCCATTCATGCTGATGAAGACTCTACGTCATCAGAATCCTGTTCAGGCAAGGATGCTGGAAAGTTTCAAGGTAAATTAATACCCACTTCTTTTAATGGAAGGCGATTTTATCAAAATAAACGAGTGGCTACTCCCATTCTCATGGTGTTATGGTTTGGGAGTCGGAATAAGGAACACGCTCTTCGATCTTGGTATCCTGAAGAGCCGTTCTTTTGACGTGCCCGTCATCTCCGTTGGTAATATCACCGTGGGAGGCTCGGGTAAGACCCCACACGTAGAATACCTTATCCGACTGCTCCATAACAAATATCGCGTGGCAGTTTTGTCACGTGGCTATAAGCGCAAGACCAAGGGATTCATCCTCGCAGATGAAAACTCCACGATGAGGGATATTGGTGATGAGCCTTACCAGATGCACAGAAAGTTCAAGGACGTGAGTATCGCTGTGGATCGCAACAGATGTAATGGAATTGAACGCATCACCACCGATGAAGCGACCAAGGATACTGATGTCATCCTCCTTGATGATGCCTATCAGCATCGTTATGTAAAACCTGGTATAAATATCCTTCTGGTTGATTATCATCGACTTATCATCTACGACAAGCTGCTGCCTGCCGGTCGTCTGCGCGAACCGAAGGAAGGCAAGACAAGAGCCGACATAGTGATAGTGACCAAGTGCCCGAAAGACTTGAAACCTATGTCTTTCCGAGTACTCACAAGAGCTCTGAACCTATTCCCTTATCAGCAGCTCTACTTCACATGTCTTCAATATGGCGACCTGAAGGCGATTTACCACGAAGGTACACGCCCTCTTGACGACATAAAGCCCGATGAGAACATCCTACTCGTCACAGGAATAGCATCACCAGAACAGATGGTAGAAGACCTCACTCCATATTCCAAGAACATCATTTCTCTGGAATTCAGCGACCACCATCAGTTTAATGCGGATGACGTGGAGAAGATAAACAACACCTTTGCGATGATGAATACCCCACGTATCATCATCACGACAGAGAAGGATGCCACACGATTGGAAAACATCGAAGGATTATCCGAAGATGTTAGGAACAATATCTACACATTGCCAGTAGAGGTACAGGTGATGCTCGACCAACAGGAGAAGTTCGACGAGGTGATTCTGAGCTACGTTCAGAAGAACTCACGAAACAGTACCCTCACAAAGGAGAAGAACCGAAAGATACAGGAGGCAAAGAAACCTACAGAATCAAAGGAGAAGCCGATACGACTGCCGGACAATAACGACAGTCAGGCAAGTAAGCCGAAGAAGATTAGGTTCTAGATACGAAAACAAAAAATGGAAATAAACAAACTTGGTGAGTTCGGTCTTATTGACCACCTCACAAAAGACATAGAAATAAAGAATGCATCCACACTCAAGGGCGTGGGTGATGACTGTGCAGTACTTGACCACAGCAAGGATTTCAAGGACAGCGTTTCGCTCGTTTCTACCGATATGTTGATGGAAGGCGTCCACTTCGACCTCACATACGTGGATATGAAACACCTTGGCTACAAGTCGGCTATGGTGAATATCTCTGATATCTTCGCCATGGGTGGAACTCCACGCCAAATGGTAGTAAGCATAGCCCTTTCAAAGCGTTTCAGCGTAGAAGACCTTGAAGATTTCTACCTCGGACTTAGAATGGCATGCGACAAATGGAATGTCGATATTGTTGGAGGTGACACCA
This sequence comes from uncultured Prevotellaceae bacterium, assembly GCA_946406435.1. Taxonomy (GTDB): domain Bacteria; phylum Bacteroidota; class Bacteroidia; order Bacteroidales; family Bacteroidaceae; genus Prevotella. Next base: position 15,188 of record CAMJKP010000006.1, read on the forward strand.
CATCTTCACTTACCGGTCTTGCAATCTCCATTACCGTAATGGGCGATGCAGCCAAGGAAGATGTGATTTACCGTTCTGGAGCAAAGGATACAGATCTTATCTGCGTATCAGGAGATCTGGGAGCCGCATATTGTGGCTTGCAAGTTCTTGAGCGTGAGAAAGCTGTATATTACCAGCAGTTGAAGGAAGCTCAGCAGAAGGGCAAGGACACATCTACAATTGAGTTTGCTCCCGAGTTTGCTGGCAAGGAGTATCTCCTTGAACGTCAGCTTCAGCCTGAGGCTCGTGGAGATGTGCTAAAGCAGCTACGCGAGGCTGGCATACGCCCAACAAGCATGATTGACATTTCCGACGGTCTTTCTTCTGAGATAATGCACATCTGCAAGGAGAGCAATACAGGTTGCCGACTGTTCGAGAAGGAGATACCAATCGACTACCAGACCGCTGTAATGGCAGAGGAGATGAACATGAACCTCACCACTTGTGCTCTGAATGGCGGAGAGGACTATGAGTTGCTCTTCACTTGCTCTATTGGTGACTATGAGAAAGTAAAGAACCTTGAAGGTATCCGTGTCATCGGACATATCACCAAGCCAGAACTTGGATGTCAGCTCGTCACACGCGATGGACAAGAATTTGAACTGAAGGCACAAGGCTGGAATCATTGCGAGTGATGTTTAGGGGTTAGAGATTAGCGGTTAGAGAAATTGAAATTCGAGGACATCATAGGACAGCGTGAGATGGTGGAGCGCCTACGCAATCTGGCAGACAACAACCGTCTGCCACATGCCATTATGCTTTGCGGTCCACAAGGCTCAGGAAAGATGGCTCTTGCTATTGCATTGGCAAGTCATTTGCTCGGAACAAGTGAACAGGCATGGAGTATGCTCAACATCTTCCAGCATCCAGACCTGCACTTCGCATTCCCTATCATCCGTCCGAAAGGCGCATCAGCCGATAAGAAGTTTGATTCTGATGACTATATGCCAGAATGGCTTGAGATGCTCAGAAAAGATGGTGCATACTTTGATTTGCCCACTTGGCTCAACAACATAAAAGTAGAGAACCAGCAGAGTGCCATTCCCGTAGCCGAGAGCGACCGCCTAACCCGCCTTTTCTTAATGAAATCAAATCAAGGCGGCAAGAAAATCGCAATCATCTGGCTGCCCGAGAAGATGAACATCGAGTGTGCCAATAAGATGTTGAAACTCATTGAGGAACCACCTGCAGAGTCTCTATTTATCATGGTCAGCAACCATCCAGAACAGTTGCTGGAGACTATCAGGAGTCGTGTTCAGCGCTTTGATGTCAAGCCAATAACACAGGAGGACATCATCGATGCTCTGATGAATAAACGCGGACTAAGCCAAAACGATGCCGTCAGAACAGCACGCATAGCAGGTGGTAACTGGCTCAAAGCAACGTCTTTCCTTGAGCCAGGAAACGAAGAAGCGTTGTTCTTCGACATGTATGTAATGCTCATGCGATTAGCATACACACGCAAAGTAAGCGACCTGAAGAAATGGGCAGAACAATGTGCAACTTTAGGACGCGAGAAGCAAATTAGAATGCTCCAAGCCTTCCAAAGGCTCACACGCGAATACTTTATGTACAACTTTCATCAGCCATCTATCACATATATGACTGAAGAAGAAGAAAACTTTGCCCAAAAGTTTGCTCCATTCATTAATGAGAATAACATTATCGGCATGTACGAGCTCTTCCAGAGAGTGATTCGCGACATCGGACAGAATGCCAATCCAAAGATTCAGTTCTTCGACCTGACAATGAAGATGGCAGTATTTATTCATAAGCAGAAGTAATAAAAAGATAATGGATTATAAAGATATGACATTTACTCTCGCAACAGGCTGTGGACGCGGCCTGTGCCGGAAAAGCTGTTCACGTTCAGACCATCAGCTCAACGTGTACGACTGGCTTGCTGACATCTCCGGCAACAATGAGAGTACTGACCTTGTTGAGGTACAGTTTAAGAATACCCGCAAAGCATACTATCACAACATCAACAGACTTGACCTTAAAAAAGGCGACTGGGTTGCAGTAGAAGCTTCCCCAGGTCATGATATCGGCGTTGTTACACTTACAGGGCGCCTCGCAATCATGCAGGTAAAGAAGGCAAACCTCAAGTCTGCCGATGACATAAAGCGCGTATATCGCTTTGCACGCGATACTGATATGGAGAAGTACGAGGAAGCAAAGGCACGCGAACACTCTACTATGATTCAGAGCCGACAGATAGCAAATGAGCTTGGCCTGAACATGAAAATAGGCGATGTGGAATATCAGGGCGACGGCAATAAGGCCATCTTCTACTACATAGCCGACGAGCGTGTGGACTTCCGACAGCTCATCAAGGTCTTGGCAAACACATTCCATGTGCGTATTGAGATGAAACAGATAGGTGCACGTCAGGAGGCAGGACGTATTGGAGGTACTGGACCTTGCGGACGAGAGCTTTGCTGTGCTACCTGGATGAAGAACTTCTCTAGCGTCTCAACAACAGCGGCACGCCTACAGGACATTTCTCTCAACCCGCAGAAGCTCGCAGGTATGTGCGCAAAACTGAAATGCTGTCTTAACTATGAGGTTGACTGCTATATGGAGGCTGGCAAGAAAATGCCTCCTAAAGATACTGTTCTCCAGACAGCCGATAGCGACTACTACCTCTTCAAGCAGGATATTATTGCCGGTATCGTCACCTACTCTACCGACAAACGACTTGCTGCCAACCTTGAAACAATCCCTGCAGAACGAGCTGTGGAGATAATTGAGATGAACAAGCGTGGAGAAAAACCTGTACAGCTCACATCCGACGGCACAGACAAAGAACCACAGAGGCCTAAGGACCTTCTCGCAGATGCTGACATCGCACGCTTCGACAAGGCAAAGAAGAAGAAAAAGAAGAAGAACAAAAATCATGGTGACAACAAAGGTGCTAATAACGACCAAGGCAAAGTAAATGCAGAACAGCAGAACAAGCCAAACGGCAATCACCAACAGCAACAGCATCACCATCATAAGGGATAAAAAAGTAAAGAGAATAAGGTAGAAAGAATAGAGTAAGAAGGATAATGCGAAAGCTATTTCTATACACCCTATATTGTGTTTGTATCGTAATGGGATTTACCTCATGCGATACAAACACACCTTATTATCATTACGCACATACACCCATCGACGGATGGGAAAAGAACGACACACTAAGATACGATGTGCAGCCTCTGAAAAAAGGAGGGGAACACAAGATAACAGTAGCTCTGCGACTTAACGGAGCATATCCTTTCCGTAAGCTTTATCTTATTATGGAGCAGGATATTTTTCCAAGACTGCGATGCAAAACCGACACTATCTGTTTTGATGTTACAAGCAAGGAAGGACGATTTACAGGCAACGGCATCTCATACTATCAATATACCGTCCCTGTATGCCAAGAACACTTCATGGAAAATGACTCCATCCATATAACTATACGTCATGCAATGAAGCGCGATATCCTTCCGGGCATATCAGATATTGGTGTAAAGTTGGAGAGAATTCACTGATTATCAGGCACAAAACCTTCATTTTTAGAAGTTTTAACTTTTTGTTTTTGGTTATTTGACCGAAAATGCTTATTTTTGTCCCCCGAGTAATTAAGTGAATGACTGATTATCAGGATAATCCGCATTCAGGAACTGCTACCTAAAGAATAAAAAGACGAGACATTTAGCAATCATAATTAGCTTATTAGTTACCTCTTGGCTATGCGCAAACGCACAGCAGAGGGGCAAAGCCTCGTATTATTCAAAAAGAGCAACAGGAGCAAGGACAAGTAGCGGTATTCTCTTGCATAATGACTCACTTGTTTGTGCCCACCGCACATATCCTTTCGGCACAAAACTTCTTGTAAAAAACCTAACCAACGACAAAGAGGTTATTGTTACGGTAGTTGACAGAGGCCCATATAAAAAAGGTAGGATTATAGACCTTACATACGCTGCAGCCGAACAACTTGGCATGATAACCAAAGGTGTAGTGGCCGTAGAGGTTAGTGTATATCCAGACAAGACCGCTCCATACGCATTGGATCCTATATCTCTCCCTGAGATTGACCTTGAAGAGCATGAAAATGCCACTACAAATGAGGGGTACGATGCTGTCTGGATAAAAGAACAACAAAAAAATGCTCCAAAAGAAATAGCACAGAATCTCATAAAAGAGGACAAGAACACTAACAATAGCACAAAGTCCTCTGCTGTAAAGAACACTCAAACTAAGTCTACAGCAAATAAGAGAAGTGCCACAAGTACGAGAAAAAAGAGGAGGTAAAACTTCTTCTTTTTTCATTTTATCCAAGCCTATACTCTACATCCGTTATAAGTCCGCTTCTCCTTCGCATCAAGTCCGTTTCAAATCCGTTCCTAAGATTAGGAGGGAAATGGGACTTACACCGACTTTGGTACGGACTTACATAGGAATTAGAAGGGAACTAAAGAGTAGCTCTAAACAACGAAGGAAATTCTATTTCAAATGAATTTCAAAACGTGAAAGATACATGCCACTCTTGCCATTCTGACTGACAGGAACTTTCTTTCCAGAAGCATTCTCTATCATCTTTGCTGGATTAAGATACGTGTGGGTGTGTCCGCCAAGAACAAGGTCTATACCCTCTGTCTGAGGCACTACACGTTCATCGGATGGCTCTTCGTCACCTGTTTTCCAACCAAGATGTGAAAGGCAGATAACAAGGTCACACTTTTCCTTTTGACAAAGAGTCTTAACAATATCCTTTGTAACGGCAATAGGATCAAGATATTTGATATTGCCATAGTTCCTACCCACAACAAGTCCTTCGAGTTTAGGCGAAAGGCCGAACACACCAATCTTTACACCATTACGTTTAATAATGGTATATGGCTTAACAATACCCTCAAGAACTGTTCCCGAGAAATCGTAGTTGGCACAAACAATAGGGAACTTCGCCATTTTAAAGAGGCGTGCCATATTGTCAAGTCCGAAATCAAACTCATGATTACCGATTGTGGCAGCATCATAGCCCATGAGATTCATAAGTCCAATCTCCACATCGCCCTTAAACATACTATAATAAGGAGAGCCTTGAGAGAAGTCCCCACAATCAAAGAGCAGTAGATTCGGGTTGAGCTTACGTTGTTGCTTGACATATACCACACGACGGGTAAATCCACCAAGATTCGCCTTTTTCTTATCGGCCAAGTTCTTGCTGAATGGGAATATCTGCGAATGGCAGTCGTTAGAATGAAGTACGACGAGATTCTTTTGCGCTACGGCATTAAGCGCGACAAAAAGGAAAAGGAATAATATCTTTCTCATTACATTCACCTCCCTACTCTACTGTTATTCTACCTTCTATCTCAGCATCCACAACACGACCTTTCTTCATTTCCTCACGAAAATAGTCCATGATTATGAAACGGAGATTATTACTCTTGTCGGTGAGCATCTTACGATTAGTGCCATTCACAAAAGCAGGCATTCCGTCATTTCCTTCTGCAAGATAGTCAATTGTGGCAATTCTATACTCAGCATCAGGATCGACATCCTCACCATTTATCTTCAGACTTATAAGTTTATTGTCCTTGCTAATGACCGCCTTAACGGAATGGCTAACGCCCTCACCTCCTCGGGCAGCAATCTGTTCAAAGAGAGTTTTAACCCAAGAACCTTTCATCGTCATAAAACAAATCTTGTTCTCAAAAGGAGCGACTTCAATCACATCTCCGATAGTCACATCTCCCTTTTCTAATGATGCTCGAATTCCCCCCATATTATATACAGAGAAAACAGGTTTCTCGTCAAAGTCCTTTCCTGCCCAAATGAGGATGTCGGCAAGAAGGTTGGAAAGCTTACTTTCCGGACGGTCAGCATCCATATCGCAAGCCACACGTCCCACGACAGGAGACATGATACTATCAACTTTGGCTTTGAAAGGCGCAAGGAAGTTCGCTGTCTCAGCATCAGGAACAATGTCAAAAAGAGAATCCATCGTGACTCGCTGATAGTCAACCGACTGCACAGAATAGTGATGCGAGGAACAGGAGACAAAGCCAAGAGCTATTGCATAAGCAAGCAGCAAAAATTCTAAATACCTTTTCATATAATTATGAGTGAAATTAGAAAAACCGATACAAAAATACTCTTTTTTAGTTAATTATAAAAGGAAATTGAGAAAAAAGTCACAAAAAGTTTGGTTACTCGAAGGAAAATCTGTAATTTTGCACCCGCTTTCCTGCGTAACCGATGGTGAGGGAGAAGTGTTACCCACTATGTTGCGCTAGAACGATACAACAATTTAACAAAACAATTCAACAAAATGGATTTGATCAAAGTTGCTGAAGAAGCATTTGCAACCGGCAAGCAGTTCCCTGAGTTCAAGCCAGGTGACACTATCACTGTCGCTTACAAAATTATCGAGGGTTCAAAGGAGCGTATCCAGCTCTATCGTGGTGTAGTCATCAAGATCTCTGGTCACGGTGACAAGAAGCGTTTCACAGTTCGTAAGATGTCAGGTACTATTGGTGTAGAGCGTATCTTCCCAATCGAGTCTCCTGCTATCGAGTCAATCGAGGTGAACAAGCACGGTAAGGTACGTCGCGCTAAGCTCTACTACCTCCGCAACCTTACAGGTAAGAAGGCACGTATCGCTGAAAAGCGTGTTGTTACAAAGTAATTTGTGCACACTGAAAATAAAAAAGACTCACGCTGTGTGGGTCTTTTTTTTAATTTTCCTTGCAAATGAAACATCTCAAAATTGATCTCCACAAGGCATGGGATATCATAAAGAAATATGAGCATCCCTCAAAGGAAGCACGCGACCGTATTGCCTTGCTTGCAGGATTCCAGACTTGGGAAGACCTGCAAAAAGAGTTGGCAAAGAATTGAACAACATTTCTATACATTACAAATGAAAGAACTAGCTCTCAAGTACGGCTGTAACCCAAACCAGAAGCCGTCTCGTATCTTCATCACCGAAGGCGAACTGCCTATCGAAGTTCTTAACGGACGTCCAGGATACATCAACTTCCTTGACGCGCTCAACTCTTGGCAGCTTGTCAAGGAGCTCAAGGAGGCTACAGGTCTCTGTGCCGCTGCAAGCTTCAAGCACGTCAGCCCTGCAGGAGCTGCTGTAGGTCTTCCTCTGTCAGACACCCTGAAGAAGATCTACTTCGTTGACGATGTAAAGATTCCTCTCTCTCCTATCGCTTGTGCCTATGCACGTGCTCGTGGCGCTGACCGTATGTCAAGCTATGGTGACTTCATCGCCCTCTCTGACACTTGTGATGCAGCTGTTGCTACTCTCATCAAGCGCGAGGTAAGTGATGGTGTCATTGCTCCTGACTATACAGAGGAGGCTCTCCAGATTCTTCGCGACAAGCGTAAGGGTACTTACAACGTAATCAAGATTGACCCTAACTATACTCCTGCTCCAATCGAGACAAAGCAATGCTTCGGTATCACTTTCGAACAGGGACGCAACGAGATCAAGCTCAACGATCCTGCTCTCTTCGAGAACATTCCAACAAAGAGCAAGACATTCAGCGACGAGGCTAAGCGCGATCTCATGATTGCCCTCATCACTCTGAAATATACTCAGTCAAACTCTGTATGTTATGTTAAGGATGGTCAGGCAATCGGTATCGGTGCTGGTCAGCAGAGCCGTATCCACTGTACTCGTCTTGCTGGTAACAAGGCTGATATCTGGTGGTTGCGCCAGTGTCCAAAGGTTATGAACCTTCCATTCAAGGAGGGAATACGTCGTGCAGATCGCGACAACACCATCGATGTATATATCTCAGACGACTATGAGGACGTACTCGCAGAGGGCGTATGGCAGAACTTCTTCTCTGAGAAGCCAGAGCCTCTGACACGCGAGGAGAAGAAGGCATGGATTGCACAGAACACAAAGGTTGCTCTTGGTTCAGATGCTTTCTTCCCATTCGGCGACAACATCGAGCGCGCTCACAAGTCAGGCGTTGAGTTCATCGCACAGGCAGGTGGTTCAGTTCGTGATGACAATGTCATCGAGACTTGCGACAAGTACGGCATCACAATGGCATTCACAGGCGTTCGCCTCTTCCACCATTAATATATGGCAAACGACTTTGAGGATATCCTGGTCAATGGCATTTCATTCTCTCGCGGAGGCACTAAGCCAAAGCAGGATGACGGAAAGGTCAAGACCAAGGCAAAGAAAAAGAAATACATAACTGGAGCTCACGGTTCGGGTTCTGCCAAGCAAAAGGCTAAATATCGCGAACAAAGAGCCAACCGACATAAATAATTTACGATTATCCGCAATCACCCGATAGCGTCCCAAGAGGATATGATGGAACTTTAGGAATTGCTTTTGGCTTTTCCTTCGACCAACAACCTCTTTGACGTTCAGGCTATCGGGTAAATGCGGATAATCATTTATTGTTTTATGCGTTTTTATCTGTACCAGAAAAATAGGACATAATATTATTCACGTTATACTAAGATTAAAAACAAATGCTATGATTAGAATCATTTCAGTAATTTTCACTCTGTTAGTTACTTTACAGACTTCTGCACAAATACTTGTGATTCCAGACGTACATGGGCGTTCGTTCTGGAAAAATGCGGTAGCCCAAAATACAGATATACCCATCATATTCTTAGGTGATTATCTGGATCCTTATGCCCACGAGAACATCTCACAAGAAGAGGCATTAGCTAATTTCAAGGAGATAATTGCTTTCAAACAAGCGAACAAGGACAGAGTGACATTGCTTATAGGCAATCACGAAATTCATTATATCGACACATTTTATAAGTTTGGCAGAAAAGACACAATCCGAGCAGAAGAGATACACAAGCTAATCCTCGACAATCTATCTCTTTTTTCCATTGCTTCACACGCAGAAATAAATGGAAAGACATTACTCTTCACTCATGCAGGCTTGGTAGAACCTTGGTGGAAAAAGCATTTCCCTAACACACCGACAGATGCTAACAGCATTTGTAATGCGCTAAATGAAAAGATGAAGAGCATGGAAACTTTTGGCACTTTCATAGATAAAGCTATAATGGACGTCACCAAACTACGTGGAGGAGATGCAGAGGCAGGCTCTTGCCTGTGGGCTGACTTGGACGAACATGATAATCGTCCAGACTATTTCCACGGAATATATCAGGTATTCGGACACACACAGCAGAAAAAGAAAGCTGTCATCAAGAAAACATTTGCAGACTTGGATTGTCGAAAGGCATTTCTGATAACATCCAAAGGAAAGATAAAAGAAATCAAGAAATAATTATGACAAAAGTCAGGTTTTTGCACATAGCGGCAAGGATCTGACCTTTTTCTTTTTTTTCCGAAAGATATTTGCAAGAGAGAAGATCCAACGTGTTGGCATAGCTCTTCCTCCGAAGATACTCCATCGCTACTCCATCGTTACTCCATCGATAGTCCATCGTTTCGATGGAGTAACGATGGAGCAGCGATGGAGCAGTGATGGACCAACATAGGAAGAACAAGGGAATAACAAGGACGATGATGACACGTGATTTCCAAATCACATATTAGGAGAAAAGACATTGTAGATACAAAAACGTGTTTAAAAAGCATCCACCAAACGATAAACTTTGTGAATAAGTGGTATTCACACAAAAGATATTGTGTGCAATTGTTTGGTAATCTTAAATATTTATGCTAATTTTGCACCGCGATTACGAAAATGTACAGGATTAAAAAGCTCGACATATATATCGTGAAGCAGTTCTTGCTGCTTTTCGCCGGAACGTTCTTCATCAGTCTCTTTGTGCTGATGATGCAGTTTCTGTGGCGTTATGTCGATGAGGTAATAGGCAAAGGTCTCTCAATGGAGGTTCTCGCACAGTTCTTCTGGTACATGGGACTTACGCTTGTTCCGCAAGCCCTGCCACTTGCCATTCTCCTTGCCTCGCTCATCACAATGGGCAACATAGGCGAGAACAGCGAATTAACAGCCATCAAGGCGGCTGGTATATCCTTGATGCAGACATTACGCCCGCTTATTTTCATCACCTGTCTCATTACGGTCGCCTCTTTCTATTTCCAGAATGACATAGGTCCTCATTCTACAAAAAAGCTCGCACAGCTGCTAAACTCCATGAAACAGAAATCTCCGGAATTGGAGATTCCTGAAGGTATTTTCTACGACGGAATAAAAGGCTGCAACCTGTACGTGCAGAAGAAAGACCTTGACAAAGGAGTACTCTACGGCATAATGATATACCGCATGACAAATTCCTTTGAGGATGCAGCCATTATCCTTGCCGATTCTGGAAGACTGCAATCCACAGCCGACAAACAGCATCTCCTTCTTTCACTATACAATGGTGAATGGTTTGAGAACATGCGTTCGCAGGAATTTGCAGGTACTGCCAACGTACCATACAGAAGAGAGTCATTCATCAGCAAAAGGATAGTGCTGGATTTCGATAGCGGTCTAAACCTTGCCGATGAGGCAAGCTTTGCAGGCAAAGCGCAGGCAAAGAGTCTGAAACAGATTTTCACAGCCGTAGATTCCATGAACCACTCTTATGACAGTATAGGTAAAGTCACGAGAATGGATCTCGACAGGATGTATTCTTATACATACTCCTCAAGGGAGCTAAGCAAGTCCGACTCTCTCGCAGCCATAAAGATGGGACAGCAGAGCACATATTCGTTTGACACCATTGTGGCAAGGCTGAAACCGTCGGAAAAACGAGATGCCTTGCAAAAAGCATTAGGCAGGGTACAAATGATTACATCAGAACTTAGTTGGCGAGAACCCTCAGTCAGCGACGGTTACCAGACGATACGCAAGCATTGGCTTGAGGCAGTTAACAAGTTCACACTATCACTCACATGCCTGATATTCTTCTTTATCGGAGCGCCATTAGGTGCCATAATCAGAAAGGGCGGACTCGGTGTGCCTATAATTGTCTCGGTAATCGTGTTCATCGTGTTCTATATTCTTGACAATACAGGCTTCAAGATGTCAAGAATAGGAGCATGGCCGATATGGCTGGGTAAGGGATTGGCTCCTGGAGTACTTATTCCGCTGGCAGCATTTGTGACCTACAAGGCAAACAAAGACTCCATGGTATTCAACATGGACGCATACCGTAATGCGTTCATACGACTTCTCGGACTTCGCCTCAAGCGAAACGTGGCAAGCAAGGAGGTTATCATCAACGATCCAGATTATCGCAGGGATGCCGACCGACTCTCAGTCATGTCGCATCAGGTTCGTGCCTACGCATACGGTCATCATCTCATGCGAATGCCGAATTTCGTCAACGTGTTCTTCCGCAATCAGCCCGACCACGAGATAGAGCGGATAAGTGCAGAGCTGGAGGAGATTATCGAGGATCTTTCAAATACACGAGACAGGTTCATTATGGCATATCTGAACCAGTACCCGGTAGTATCAGAGAAAGCCCACACACGTCCTTTCGAGCGTAAGTGGATGAACATCACAGCGGTAATAATCCTGCCTGTCGGCATATTCCTATACCTTCGTATGTGGAGATTCCGCCTCAGGTTATTAACCGATTTGCGCAAGATACGCTTGACAAACGAGAAAATCGTTGAAAGAATCAGCAAATTAGACACTATGTAAATATAAATAGGTGCATTTTGTAATGAAATCATACCATTTTTGGTGTATTTGGCAAGCAAAACGTTAAAAAAAGTACTAATAATTTCATAAAACGAAAGAAAATTATTACCTTTGCACCGCTAAACTTTTCACAAATTATACATGGTACATTTATCAAACCGTCTTAACAGACTTGCCCCATCAGCTACACTTGCCATGTCTCAGAAGAGCAGCGAGATGAAAGCTCAGGGCATCGACGTAATCAACATGAGTGTTGGTGAACCAGATTTCAACACTCCAGATCACATCAAGGAAGCAGCAAAGAAGGCCGTTGACGATAACTGGTCACGCTACTCTCCAGTACCTGGTTATCCAGACCTTCGCAAAGCAGTAGTTGAGAAACTCAAGCGCGAGAATGGTCTTGACTATTCAGTTTCAGAGATTCTTGTCAGCAATGGTGCCAAGCAGGCTGTCTGCAACGCAGTAATGGCACTTGTTGACGATGGTGACGAGGTTATCATCCCTGCACCATATTGGGTAAGCTATCCACAGATGGCTCTCCTCGCAGGTGGTACACCCGTTCATATTCCAGCAGGTTTCGAGCAGAACTTCAAGATTACTCCTGCACAGCTCGAGGCTGCAATCACCCCAAAGACACGTATGCTTATCCTTTGCTCTCCAAGCAACCCAACAGGTAGCGTATATTCTAAGGAAGAGCTCAAGGGACTTGCTGACGTGCTCAAGAAGCACCCAGAGGTTTATGTTCTCGCTGACGAGATCTACGAGCACATCAACTACGTAGGCAAGCATGAGAGCATCGCACAGTTCCCTGGCATGAAGGAGCAGACCATCATTATAAATGGTGTAAGTAAGGCTTATGCCATGACAGGATGGCGTATAGGATACATGGCAGCACCAGAGTGGATTGTCAAGGGCTGTAACAAGCTTCAGGGACAGTACACATCAGGTCCTTGCTCAGTAAGCCAGAAGGCTGCAGAAGCAGCATACGTTCTCTCTCAGAACTGCGTAGAGGAGATGCGCGTGGCATTCGAGCGTCGTCGCGACCTCATCGTAGAGCTTGCAAAGGACATCCCTGGCCTTGAGGTAAACGTACCACAGGGTGCTTTCTACCTCTTCCCTAAGTGTACAAGCTTCTACGGCAAGACTGACGGTGAGCGCACAATCAACAATTCTACAGATCTCGCTATGTACCTCCTCGAGGTTGGACACGTGGCTACAGTAGGTGGTGACGCATTCGGCGACCCTGAATGTTTCCGCATGAGCTACGCTACAAGCGATGATAATATCCGTGAGGCAATGCGTCGTATCAAAGACTGCCTTTCACGTCTGCGCTAAAAAAATAGTGTTAAAAGTTCTTAATCGTAGGGATAGTTCAATTTTAATTTGTATCTTTGCGTTCGGAAACGGGAGGAAAGCCTTATTTCGGCATTCAATTATGTTCAAACTTAAGAACTCTTTAACCGTAAATCAGAAAGAAAAATTCATTAACTCAAAATTTTATTTAACAACTTAAACTAAAAAATTATGGCAGCTACACAAAAGCCAGCCCCAAAGAAGTCTTCTGGCTTCCAGGGCGTTCGTAATGCGTTTTGGATCATCGCAGCAATGTTCGTTGTTGCAGTATGTATCTACAAATTTGTTCTCGGTAACCCTGCTAACTTCGTAGGCAATGACCCCGATGGTGAGGTTCTCAATGGTAACATTCTCGGTACCATCTATAAAGGTGGTGTTGTTGTGCCAGTGCTGATCACATTGATGCTCACAGTGCTTTGTCTTTCTGTAGAGCGTCTCCTCGCTCAGAAGACAGCTTTCGGTAAGATGTCAACAACTAAGTTCGTTGTTGCTATCAAGGCAGCTCTCGCTAAGAACGATTTCGTTGAAGCTCAGAACCTCTGCGACAAGCAGCGTGGTACAATCGCTAACGTTGTTGGCGCTTCTCTCAAGGCTTACAAGGAAGTTGAGGCTCTTCAGGGTGTAAAGAAGGCTCAGAAGATTGCTAAGATCCAGCAGGCTCACGAGGAAGCAGTTCAGCTCGAGATGCCAACTCTCCAGATGAACATGCCTATCCTTGCTACTCTCGTAACACTTGGTACTCTTACCGCTCTGTTCGGTACTGTAACCGGTATGATCAAGTCATTCGCTGCTCTTGCATCTGGTGGTGGTGGTGACTCTGTTGCTTTGTCAACTGGTATTTCTGAGGCCCTCATCAATACCGCTCTCGGTATCTTGACATCATGGCTCGCTGTAGTATCTTACAACTTCTTCTCTAACCGTATCGACAAGCTCACATACGCTCTCGACGAGGTTGGTTACACTATTGCTCAGACATACGAGGCAAACCACGACGAGGCTTAAGTTTTTACTAACCCTTTAAAACATTTATCACTATGGGTAAAGTAAAACTTAAGAAACAAGACATCTGGATCGATATGACGCCTATGTCAGACGTGATGGTGCTGTTGCTCTGTTTCTTCATGCTGACCTCTACTTTTACAAAGCCAGAGCCAGTGAAGGTTGTTGAGCCACAGTCTGTTGCGGAGATTAAGGTGCCTGAGAAGGATGTGCTGAACATTCTTGTCGATAAGGAAGGCAAGGTGTTCATGAGTATGGATAACCAGTTCCAGCTGGGTGACGCTGCAATGGACGTTACCGACCAGTTCGGTATCACATTGACAAAGACACAGCTCGCGAACTTCAAGTCTGACCCTATGTTCGGTGCTCCAATGAATGTCATTGAGAAGTTCCTCAACATGGAAGAGAGTCAGCGTCGTGAAGGTTTGAAGGATCTTGGTATTCCATTGGATAGTATTGATGGTGGTAAGAGTGAGTTCCAGATGTGGGTTAAGGCAGCTAAGAATGCAAATTCTGACATCAAGGTTGCTATCAAGGCCGACAAGGACACTCCTTACAGTATCATCAAGCGTGTAATGTCGGAGCTTCAGGATATTGACGAGAGCCGTTACTACCTGATCACTTCACTCAAATCAGAGGAGGATTAAGCCATGGCAAAAGTAAAGAAAAGTAGACAGAAAAAACAGCAGACTCGAGTAGACTTCACCCCTATGGTGGATATGATGATGCTGTTGATTACCTTCTTCATGCTCTGTACCACTTTGGCTAAGCCTCAGACAATGGAATTGAGTATGCCTACAAACGATAAAGATGTCGATGATACACAGAAGAACGTATCAAAGGCCTCTTACACCATCACAATCTTCGTTGCTGCGGACAACCAGATCTACTATGTAGAGGGTATGCCAAAGTATGATGACCCAACTTGTCTGAAGAAGACTACATGGGGTAAGGATGGTATCCGTAAGGTGCTCACAGGTCACGTAACTGAGGATGGCACACAGCCAATCCTTGAAGTTCGTACCGCAAAGGCTAAGCTTGATGAATTTAAGGCTAAGAACCCAACAATGACTCAGGCTCAGTACGATGAGCAACTCAAGGCCATCAAGAATGGTAATATCGACGGCAAGAAGATCGAGACAATGACCATTGTCATCAAGGCTACAGATAACTCAAGCTATCTCAACCTTATTGATGCTCTCGACGAGATGCAGATCTGCTCTGTTGCTAAGTATGTAATTGATAAGATAAACGACCAGGACAAGAAGCTTCTCGAGGAGGCTCACGTCAAGGAGTAAGTCTATTAGTAACTTTAACTTAAGAAAGGAAAAGAAAAATGTCACAAATAGATCTTATTGACAACAGGTGGTCGGACTTAATGTTCGAGAACCGTAACAAGGAGTACGGTGCTTATGTGCTTCGTCGTCAGACGACTGCGCGTAATATCAAATCAATTATCGCAGTTCTCATCCTCTTCGCTCTTGTAATGGTTTACATGGTTGCCAAGAATGCTTATGATGACTATCAGAAGGCACACATGGCACAGACTCAGGTAACCGAGCTTACTGCTCTCCAGGAGCAGAAGAAGGAAGCCAAGGTTGAGCGTAAGGAAATCGTTAAGCAGGAGAAGGTTGAACAGGTTGTAGAGAAGGTAAAGAGCTCTATCAAGTTCACCGCACCTGTAATTAAGAAGGACGATGAGGTACGCCCAGAGGACGAGATGAAGTCTCAGGACGAAATCATGAACTCTAAGGTAGCCGTAGGTTTCGCTAACGTAATCGGTAACGATGAGTATGGTGAAGTGCTCAAGGCTAAGGAGGCACTCGTAACAGAGCCAGTTAAGCCAAAGGAAGAAGAGAACAAGGTGTTCGACGTAGTAGAACAGATGCCTTCTTTCCCAGGTGGTATGGCAGCTCTTATGGCTTATCTTCAGAAGTCAATCAAGTACCCACCAGTAGCTGAGGAGAATGGTATCCAGGGTCGTGTAGTATGTACATTCGTTGTAGAGCGTGACGGTAGTGTAACTGACGTTCGCGTTGCAAAGTCTGTTGACCCATCTCTCGACAAGGAGGCTGTTCGCGTGGTTAGCGCAATGCCTAAGTGGATTCCTGGTAAGCAGAATGGTCAGTCTGTACGTGTAAAGTACACACTCCCTGTAACATTCCGTCTCCAGTAATACTTGAAAGTCTTCTGTGGATTTCCGCAGAATACGATACATTAAACTTTGAGCTCTCTCACTCTCCCGCAGAGGAGGGAGCTCAATTTTATCATATAAAGGTGCCATAACTGACACCTTCACTACAGCCAAGACAATTTTTTCAATACATTCATTATTAACCCAAACAATGAAGTCAATTGCATCAACACTCGTAATCTTCATAGCATCTATGCTCACATTTGGCATGCTGTCCGCTTGTCAAGAGAAGAAGAAGGACCCAAATGCGCGCACAGATACATACGCCACCGGAAAGATAACATTCGGTGCGGATGAGAGTTTTATGCCAATCATCGATGAAGAGATGGAGGTTTTCCATCACATCTATAAAGACGCTCATGTAACTCCAAAATATATGAGCGAGTCTGAAGGTATGAATCTTCTTCTTAAAGACAAACTTCTCATGATGTTCACGACACGTGACTTCAAGAAAAGCGAATATGACAACCTGAAAGCGCGTCAACGCTTCCCTATAACAATACATATAGGCTATGATGCACTTGCAATTATAGCCAACAAAAATAATACCGATTCATGCATCTGCGTGGATGACGTAAAACGAATCCTTACAGGTGAGGCTCTTAACTGGAAAGACATATATCCAGCAAGCGCATCACGTGGAGAGATTGTTGTTGCATTCGATAACAAGACATCGAGCACGGTACACTACGTAGAGGACTCAATCCTCGGTGGAAAGCCTATAACCACACCTAACGCATTCGCAACAAAGAAAACAGCGGACGTAATAAAATATGTTGAGGAGCATCCAAACGCTATCGGAATTATTGGCAGCAACTGGCTAAACGACAAGCGTGACACAACAAACCTTACATTCAACCGCAACATCCGAGTAATGCTCGTTGCAAAACATGCACCTGCAACATGGAAGAACTCATACAAGCCATATCAGGGCTATATCTATAATGACAAATATCCGTTCATACGCAAGCTCTATGCACTTCTAAATGATGAACGTGGCAGATATGGACTACCACATGGCTTTGCACAGTTCATAATTTCCCAGAGAGGACAGATGATCCTCTTCAAGGCTGGTCTTCTACCTGCATACGGAAATATCGCAATAAGAGAAGTAAAGGTCAATTAAAGTCAGGATAATTAAGGAATAAAGCTTTTTGCTCAATTTCCTTTTAAGAAAATAAAAAAACGGACGTATTTGGTTAAAATCCGTAAACTGATGCAACAAAATCAATTATAATACGTCAAAATATTAGATAACCCAAACAAGACGGTAATTAATATAAGTAACAAGAGTAAAATTTGCAAATTATGAAAACAGCTAAATACATTATTATCGGAGCAATGATGACAGTCATCAGTGTTCCAACTATGGCTCAGGATGCAACTTCAGCAATAGAACAGGCTACTAAGATTATCAAGTCTGGAGCTGAAGACAAAGACAAGCAGGTTAATGCAGTGTTCAAAACTGTAAAGAAGGATGCAAAGGCTATTGCTGGCATCGGTCGTGCATATCTCAATGCAAAGGAATATGACAATGCCGACAAGTATGCTGATCTTGCTATCAAGGCAAACAAGAACTGCGCAGCAGGCTATGTACTCAAGGGTGACATCTGTGTAATGAAGGATGACGGTGGTGCAGCTTCAAGCTGGTTTGAGAATGCAACCACATTGGATCCACAAGACCCAGAAGGCTATCGTCGCTATGCTCAGATCAATGCCAAGGCAGACCCAGACGGTTCTATTGCAAAGCTTGAGCAGCTCCGTTCTATTGACCCATCTTATCCTGTTGACCTTGTTGCTGCTGAGATTCAGTCAAAGGCAGGCAGAGCAGATGCCGCAATAGAATATTACTCAAAGGTAAATCTCGACAAGATGGAGGACTACCAATTGGCAGACTATGCAGGTACTCTCTTCCTCAAGCAGAAGTATGATGAGTCATTGAAGGTTTCAAGCTTCGGTAACCAGAAGTTCCCACGTCATGGTTCTCTCAACCGTCTCTCTCTCTTGAACAATGTAAACCTTGAGAAGTACGAGGACGCAGTTAAGTTTGGTGATCGTCTCTTCAATTCTTCTGACGACATCAAATACAATGCGCTCGACTATATCAACTATGGTACAGCTCTTCAGAAGCTCAAGAGAAACGAAGAAGCTATCGCTGCATTCGAAAAGGTCATGAACACACGTACCTTCGACATGGAGCATAGAGTAAGCGTATACAAGAACCTCTCTGACGTTTACAAGTCAATGGGCGACTATCCAAAGGCTCTCGAATACTACGAGAAGTATGTTAAGAGCAATCAGGGCAAAATGACTGCAAACATCAAGAATGGTCTTGCACAGCTCTACCGTACAATGGCAATCGATGAGAACTCTACACCTGAGCAGAAGCAGGAAGCAATTGCAAAGGCAGATAAGGTATTCTCTGAGATTGCAGAGGAGTTCCCTGCATTCAAGCAAGCCGTAACAGCACAGCGTGCTAAACTCGCCTTCATTCTTGACCCAGAGGATAAGGCAGGTGCTGCAAAGCCACACTACGATCAGCTCATCGAGATTATCAATGGTCTTGAAAGCAAGGACGCTTCTGATATCGCTCAGCTCAAGCAGGCTCTTAGCTATAACATCGTTTACTTCGTAAAGGTTAACGAGGACATAGCACAAGCTAAGGAATATGCAAATAAGCTTCTCGAAATTGATCCTGAGAATGCTATGGCTAAGCAGGTTTCTGAGCTTAAGTAACACGTAAGAAAATAGAATAAATTAATATTTATAAGCCCTTCGGTCATGAGACTGGAGGGCTAATATTTTGCCCCAATAGAATCTGTCGTGCAAACATAAACCCGGAAAACGTGTCAGTAACAGGTAACGGGTAACAATAAGAAAATTAGTGTAAGCTGCTGCCTATATTTAATATTTGTATATATAATAAGGTATATAAACTCCTTAGAATAATTCTGTAAAATTTTGGCATGCACAAAAATCCTTATTGTTACCTGTTACCTGTTACTGACCGTGATTTCGTATGCCTATTGAGCGAGACTCTGTTACAGCTTTGGACTATCTAAGCCAAAGATAATGAGGCTGTTATATACAATAGAGCTGGCAGAGTATAGGCAACTGAGAGTCTCATTAGCATAACAATAAGTATTAAATCATAGCTGATTTACCTTATTCAATATGTTTGAAAAACGATGTAAAAAGTGAAAACCATTCCAAAACTATCTCCCAAACTAAATACTGGCTTCAATGAGATTCTGCGGGAACTTTCAGCTCCCTCCAATGTAGTTCCGTTGTAAGTCCGTTGTAAATCCGTTGTAAGTCCGTTCATCCTATAGTTCTAAGAGCGAAGGTAGAGCGAAGGTATAACGAAGGCATAGCGGAGGTATAACAGCAGTTCTACCCCCATAGTAACAAGTAACAGGTAACAATAAGGATTTTAGTGTAAGCGTACCTAATTTCAAACATAGTACCACCATCAGGATATGCTCTATTGGGTAGGACTATGAATAATTCGGAGTAACTTTTTGAGGACATAAAGTTTTTTCCTGTTTTTTTACCAGACACCAATAATAAAATGCGAAACAGCGCTAATCATTTCCAAATCGGAATAATTAGCGCTGTTCTTGAATTTCTAAGATACTAATTCACAGACTTAATCGTTATGCTGTTCTCTATCAAACTCTTTGTGAACTTCTTGCCCTTATCATTCTTGAAGGTACCAGAAGGGCGAGTAACAGTAATGGTTATGTCACCTGGCTTCTCTGTACTCTGTATGGTCACAACAAGTTTTCCGTGGAAGAGCTTCATGTGAGGCTCAACAAACATTTCCGTGGAAGTGGCATCGCCGTTACAGATGGCACGAAAACGTCCCTCACCCTTAATAGCGACAAGAATCTCGTCATCCGCATCTGGACATAGATTACCGTCCTTATCAAGCATACTCACCGTAATGTAGCTTAAATCCTCTCCGTCAGCCTTGATGGTCTTCACATCAGGTTCAAGCAACAACTGTGACGTATAACCAGCGGTACGAATAACCTTCTCTGCAGCAACAGCGCCCGATTCATCGTATGCCACCACCTTCAGTTCACCAGGCTCATACTTAGGATACCAGCGGAGACGGAAACGATCCATGTTCGGTGCATTAGAGGTATCATACCTTGCATCCCATCTGTCACCGTTAGGATTAGTCTGACTCTGACCTGTAATCTGATTACCACTCTCATCACAGTTGATGAAATGATTCTTCTTTTTCCTGCCCTGTGACTTACCATTTATGAAAAGCTCAGCTTCCTCATAATCCGTATAGACCATAACAGGGACACCCTTTCCAATTCTTTCCTTATCCCATGTCCAATGTGGAAGAACGTGGAATGTATGCTCTTTTTTGTTCCATACAGAACGATAAAGGTAATATCTGTCCTTTGGAAGACCTGCAAGATCGCAGATTCCGAAGTATGATGAACGACTTGGCCAATATTCATCGTAAGGAGTAGGCTCACCGAGATAGTCAATACCAGTCCATACGAATTGTCCTATAGTCCAAGGAAGATCCTGCATATTCTCGAAATCTACATCAGGAAGGTTACTCCAAGGGCACCATTCATTATCGTAACTTGAGCATTGTCCATCATCATATATAGCATAGTTCGATGTCTTGAAAGGAAACTTATACACACCGCGCGAACTAACTGTAGAGCCAGTCTCTGTGCCAAGCACAAACTTCTGTGGAGTCTTGTCATACGCATACTGATAACGATGTGTACGATAGTTGAGTCCCACGACATCCATCGTTGCCGCAACTTTACTCTTGATAGCCGCATCTACACGGTCAAGTCCCTGAGTGACTGGACGGGTCGGATCAAGTTTATGGCATAGATCCTGAAGTCTCTTTGACCATTCCACACCCACCTTAGAGTCGGTCTGTTCAGGAATCTCATTTCCGATACTCCACATAACGATACAAGGATGATTACGATGCCCGAGCAGAAGATTTGTCAAGTCCTTCTCTGCCCATTCCTTGAAGAAGCGCGAATATCCGTTCTTACATTTAGGATATATCCATTCATCGAAACTCTCTGCCATCACCATCATACCAAGCGAGTCGCAGACATCCATCTGCATCTGCGACGGCATATTATGGGCAGTACGAATAGCATCGCAACCCATATCCTTCATGAGTTTCACCTGTCGTATCAATGCTGCCTTATTAACGGCCGTTCCAAGCGGTCCAAGGTCATGATGCAAGCACACGCCCTGTATCTTACGCGTCTGCCCATTGAGTCTAAAGCCGTCCTTATCTACTTCGATAGTCCTTATACCCAAATTAGTGTAAGTTTCATCCACAAGCTTTCTCTTGCGGAAAAGACGGGCACGAACCTTATACAGGTATGGAGTCTCAGGTGACCATAGCTGCGGATTTGACACGGTAATAGTAGTCTTGATATGCCCATCTGCAGGAACATCATAGTGGCTGCCTGCCTCAAAATTGCCTTCTGCATTCAGAACCTCCACAACGAATGCCATGTCATCGTACAGTTTCTGTGCAGCTTCAGAAGCCGGCTTAAGCTGTGTCTCATACTCAACCATTGCCAGTTGCTTGGTTTCACCATAGTTGTTCACGCCTTTGCCAAATCCTGTTGTACGAATACTCGTTCCCCAGGGGTCTAATGAAACTTCAGGCAAAATCTCCACTTTCACAGGACGATATATTCCCGCACCAGGATACCAACGACTACTCTCCTCAAGGTTTACAAGATCAACATTAACCTCATTCTCACCAGCTTTCACAAGCTTTGTAATATCAAGTCGAAAAGCATTATAGCCATATGGCCAGTAACCAGCCTTCTGACCGTTGACATACACAGTTGGCTCTGACATTGCACCATCAAACTCTATGACGCAACGCCCCATCTTTGCAAATCGTTCCTTGTCAATAGTGAATTTTGTGCGATAGTATCCTTTTCCCATCCAAGGAAGGGCACCAGTACGACCACTCTTCTCTGTAGGAGTCTTTTCTCCATTCTGCTCGATAGTAACCACCTGAAGGTCGTTCTTCTTATCAAATGGCCTTGATATAGCCCAGTCATGCGGAACCGTGACTGGGAACCAGTAGGTTTTGCTACGAGTAAATTCCCATTGCTTCAGGTTTATTATACTGCGCTGTGCCCAGACATTGATTCCTACGAGCATCAGTATAGCAGTCAATAACGATTTGTTCATATGTAGATGGAAATTAGTCATTCTATTTCTTTTCATGAATTATTTCTGCAAAAATAATAAATTTCTTTAAAAAAGAAAAGTTTTTATGCAAAAAAGACTTAACTTTGCAGAATAATTTAAGAAATAGAACACTTTTCACTCAAAAAAAATGCAGGAAACAGCGATATTCTTGGTGTTGATGTGTATAGGCGCTTCATTTGTGCAACGCGTTTCTGGATTTGGATTCGGCATCTTCATCATGACAGTCCTCCCATATCTCATGCCATCATATGGCGAAGCCACAACTCTTTCAGGATTATGCGCCATGAGCATGTGTCTATACATAGTCATTAGCCATTGGAAACATATAAGCTGGAATAAACTTTGGTATCTTCTAATTGTCTTTCTCATAACTTCATTCTTCGCCGTCCATTTCGTCAGTCAGGCAGGAGACGGATTGCTGAAGATTCTTCTCGGCATCACACTTATCATTGCAAGCATATGGTTTTCATTATTTGCTGGGAAGGTGCATATTAAGCCCAATAAGTTTACACAAACGATATTGGGCACCCTCTCTGGAATTATGGGCGGATTATTCGGAATGCAAGGTCCTCCAGCAGTCCTATACTTTGTTGAGACGACAGAAACTAAGGAGGAATACATGGCTGTGGCTCAGACTTACTTCCTTATAGGCAATATCATGATGACGATATACCGAGCCTATTACGGATTCCTGACCACTACAGTACTCACCGACTATTGCCTCGGAATAATTGGAGTCATAGCTGGTACAATACTCGGAAGCTATGTTTTCAAGAGAATTTCATTACCTATCCTAAGGAAAATAATCTACGCCTATATGGCGATAAGTGGTATTAAATGCATATTTTTCTAAATACCAATAAAAATCCCCCCACTCCACTGCCGCTGCAATAGAGCCAAATGGGGGGATGACTTTTACTGAATATGATAAAACTTGTTTCTAAAAGTGGGTCTTTCAAATTACTTCCTTAATATAATTTAGCATCACCATAATAACCCGCAACAAGAGCAGAAGGTACAGACTTGGTTGAAATACCAAGACTAATATTCTCAAGACTGCTACAATCTTCGAATGCATCGCTACAAAGCACACCACCATTTACAGCCAAAGACTTGAGGCTGACTGGAAGCGAGAATTTCATGGTCTTACGACCAATCATGTGAGATACATTATAGTATTCCTTGCCTGTGCTTATTCCGAATATCCATGAAAGGTCATTCTTATCTGTCTGATCAACCCATATAGCACCATTATAGCCAAGGAAAGGAAGAGACACAGATGTGAGGCTAGAACAGCCCTTTAAAGCGTTTCTGCCAATACTTTCTACTGTTGAAGGGATTATTATCTCCTTGAGGGCTGTACACCCCTCAAATGCACTCTCTCCAATACTGCGTACTTTATCTGAAAAACGAACGCTCTCCAATCTGTCAAGGCCCTTGAAAAGATTGTCGCCTATGACTTCGAAGCCCTCGTCACAATAAAAATCATCTTCTATTATCACGCTCTTAATCTGCTTTCTATACTTGTAGAAAGGAGATTTGTCAAAATGAGAGGTTGAAGCCTCCAGTGGAACCACGTGAAGTGTTCCATTGCCATCGATATTCCATACGAAATATGCGGTGCCATCCACGCTTAATGTACTCGGCTCATCAGCCTTACCTACAGTCGCTAAACCCATGGTTATTACCATAGTAATAATCATTCTGAGATAGAATGCCTTTTCCATAATAAAATAATTTAGATGTTGGAAATAAATGTATTAATAAATTTAGGAATATTAGTTACTTCATATCGCTATATGACAAATCCCATTTTTTGCAAAGTTAAGCAATTAAATTCACAAAAGCGAACAATATATAATAATATTTAGTGTACAGCATACATTCTTGATATAAATCAAGCCAATAGCTCATAAATTAGAGGAAACGCTCAAAAAGCAGCAAAAATATGAGAAATATAGGATTTTGCAATATTGCATATTTGTAAATATAGCAGAAATATGGCACTTTATGTCAATTTTGCTATTGCGGAATTGTAAAAATCGTTGCATCTTCGGAAACGCAATACTTTTGTCTTCATTAAATTTGCACACACAAATAATATGTATTAACTTTGCACTCGGAAATAAGTGTAAGATTTATGAAAGTGACAGATATATAACAATGTCACAACAAAAAGGGGAAAATGAGCCATACTTAGTTGTTTGAAACTGGGTCTGGCTCCTTTATTTTTTTAAGAAAAACACTTAATACTTCAGGAAAACATACAAATATAATTTTTACATAACTCTGCAACTCGTCACCCTGAGCGATATAAATCTTTATATATCAGAGATTTGTAACGGTGATTCATTTCAAGACACTCGTCACCCACTCATCACCCTCACGAGGCATATCTTACTGATATAGAATAAATTGCAAAGACGATTCACCTGTCACCTTTTTTAGGGTGACGAGTGGGGATAGGGTAAATTGTACATATAACATTCACGCACTCAACAAGATACAACGATTTGGGTGATGAGTGTGGTGACGAGTGGTATAGGGTGAATCAACGCTGTAAGCCACAATGCAACAACAACTTACAACGTTACGGGTGATGAGTGATGAATTTTTTAAAACTTTTTTTCTGAACACAAAATGGTCTTTCCCTGATTTTGGGTCAAGCCCAAAATCCATTTCCAACCACCTTTCCTATGCCCTCACTTTACCTCCGCTCTTCCTTCGCTTCAAATCCGCTTCAAAGCCGCTCCTATAGATTGGACAGATAGCGCACATACAGCAAAGGTTCTTAAGGTGTAAAGGGCATGAAAAAGCGATTTAGGGGGATTTTCTTTTAGTAACTACAAAAGGCACAAAAAAATCGTGCGCCACATCTCCGGACAAATGCCGGGAAGTGACGCACGAAAGTTTATATTACTCTCTATATTACAAGAGAGATGAGAAATTCTTACTTAGCAAGATACTTGTTGCCGTTGCCGTCAACAACCATACCCTTATAGTCGTTAGATACACGCTGACCAGCGATGTTGAACTTAACGTTAGAGTTGTTCTTCTTAGCTACAACATTGTTGATACCAGTCTGGTTAGGATCTGTACCAAACTCGTAAGGACCAGCATCGCCAACAGCCTTAACGAAGAAGTTCTTCGTACCTGTCTGGTCGATAAGAGACTCTGTATCGTCAGCAAGCTTCCAAATAACGTCCCTAATTGTGTAGTCACAAGCCTGCTCGATCTCAGCCATGTTGAATGCGATAGTACGCATATCCTTGCCAGCACAATCATTAGGGATAGTGAATGTCATCTTGAATGTCTTCTCTTCAGTAGAGAAGTTGATAACGTTAGAACCCTCTTCTTCACCAATACAAGTAGTTGTGATGTAACCACCAGGTGTTGAATGACACTGTGTAGTTGTCTTAGCATCATCAAGAGATGCCTTATACTTGAACTCAATATATGTTACCTCACCTGCATTAAGAACACGATTAGCCTGGATGAACATCTGGTTGTCCCATGGATCAGCAACCTTATCCTTACCATTCAAAGTGATTTCAGCTGGATTAGCCTTGATGTCAAGTTTCTCAAACAAATTACCCTTCTTCAAGTCAAATGCAATCTGCTTAGAACCTGGATCAATTGTAATCTCCCATATGCCCTTACCTGGGAGCTTGATAATAGCTGAACTTGCCTCAACATAGTCAACGAACTCACCCTCTACGAGCTTGGTTGGACGAATAGTAGCGCCCTTGAATGAAGCGAGAGTACCATAAGCGGTAGAGATCATAATTTCAGAAACATAATTATCATCAGTACCTACAGTAGCTGTATATTCACCATCCTCTTCCTTAAATGGGGTAGCGTTAGCATAGTCAGGTGTAGTACCATCAACAGTAGTAACAAAGAAGCCCTCTTCAAGAACAACAGTCTCCCAAGAGAGATCATCGAAATAGAAATCTACTGCAGCCTGATTCTCAGGATTTAAGTTGAATGCAATTGACCAACCACCAGCCTGCTTGTCAGAGAATACGAATGTCTTTTCAAAGTCCTGCCACTCAGTAGTGAAGTCAACATCACCTACAGCCTCATAGTGGAGGTAGTTAGATGGGTTCTGAAGATGAATCTGAGTATTTGTATGAGCAGCCTGTGAAGCCTTGTAGCGGAACTTGACCCTCACCTTTGAGCCCTGTTTCCAAGACTGTGGAGATTGAATCCAGAACTGGTTGTCCCATGCTGCAGCATCACCATCTGTATCAGCTATAGCTCCATGAACTACGAATACGTGATTGCCTGGCTTGTCAGGATCCTCCTCGATTGTTGCAGGGAATGGATCAGAACCTTCTGTTCCATCTTCATGCATATTCACATTTGTACCCTTCTGCTTACCCCAAGCACAGATAGTGAAGTTCTTTGATTCATCATTCCATTTTACATTAGGATCAGCCCATGGAGTCTCAGCATCACCATTGGTGAGCATCTGCTTATATTTTTCCTCTGCTCCAGCAGCTTCCTCATGTGTAATTCTCAAGTATGCGATATCCCATTCACCAATATAGTCACCACACTGGAAAAGGATATCACCGCTTGGGTTAGCACCTGCCTCATAGTCAAAAGTACCTTCTACCCACTCTGTAGTAATAGGGAACTGACCATAAGGGTTAATACCAAAGCCAAGGGCAGAGATGTTCTTTTCAACAGAACCCTTAACCTTGTAGTGAAGGGTATAGACTGTGCCCTCATCAGCCACTACACCACCAATAGGATGGAACTGGGCATCCCAGCTATTAGTTGTAGCTTCAGTACTTTCGAAGTGAAGGCAACCATTCTTAATAGAGAGGCGAGCTTTTGCTTCATCACTTGCGCCCCAACCATAGAACTTGATTGTGCTTGCATCACCGTCTTCGAATTTCGAGAAATCAACCTCTGCGTCGATGACGGTTTTTGCATTTGCTCCCAGGAACATTGCCATAAGAGCAACGAGAGTAAATAATTTCCTCATAATAGAAATAATTTAGATTAATAATAGAAATAGATAAAATTATTTATAATATACGTATGAAAATACCCGCTTTCACCTCAAACTATGGAGATGCGGGACAATATAATAGATTTCTGACTGCAAATATAATCTTTATTTTTGAAAATTACAACAAAAAACAGATATATTTTTAGAAATATTAGGCAATAAAGTGTAAAAAAGACGTTTTAGGGAGAATTTCGCATAAAAATATACGAAATTCCCCTTTATTTTAACATTCTATTTTCCACTAAGAGCATCGCAAAATGACTTGTAAGTCGCATTGCGAATCCAGCTCTTGCCATCAACAGTCCAAAGACCTACAGGATCTGATGTGTCTGCCATATTTCCCTTACAGATACCTGCCTGCTTATCCTGAGGAATCTTGGTCATATAGCTCTTTATGACATGTCCATAATAATCTGCCAACCTCTGACGCTGTTCGACCGTAATGCGTGTTGCAGATACATTTGCTCCAGAGGCATTCTGATACTTGATGTCGAAGTCGGAGAGACGAATAAGTTTTCCTGTAGATGCGAGGTTGTCAAAAAGATTGTTAAGAGAAGTCTCGTTTGCTGCCTGCTTGTCACTATCCTCGCTATATACAAGATTCAACTTTACGTTGATACCGTCAATCTTTGCACCTTTCCCGTCCCAGATATTTATCCAGTATTTGAGACTCTCAAACTTCTTCTGGTCTTCAAGTCCATTCTCACTGATGAAGAACCTCAACTTAGAAGCATCGCCCTCATACTTCTGGTATGTCTCGCTTGCTATCTTTGAGACAGTTGGGGCATAGTCTTCACCACCGAATACATCTTGCCAGAACAGACCTGCTTCCGAGTGCTTGAGATCATAATATCCGTTCTCAAGAGTTGCCTGTACATCAATTGGCTCATCAATAAGATCGAATGACGTGATACGTCCTTTGTTTACCTTCATCAGACCGTCACACCATGCGTTGAAGGCATAGCTAACAGTATCTCTCATCTCCTGTGCAGTCTGTGGACGGTGATTGTCTGGGGTGTGAACAACCGATACATTTTTAATGTATACAATATTGTTCCTGATATTCGAAATCTTCAAATAACCTGTAGTTGCATTCTTTGAAGGCTTTGCCTCTACAACGATTTTTGCCCATTCACCAGGCTTGAGAGGAAATTTCTTACCAATTGCATCCGCATCTTTTTCCTTGACCAGACTATCTGCGAATGTACAGAAAAGAGACTCATTCTTGATAGACTTTGCATAGAAAGTGATGGTGTAAGAACCAGACAAATCCACATCGAAGCCTTCAACAATGTTTAGCTCCGATTTCTTTGGACACATAAGAGCATTCTGATTACCTTCAAAGTTCTTTACAATTTCCGGTTTCGGGCCATCCTCCTTATACGTGCCTGTGAACTCATCCATTGTGGTATAGTCAACATCCTTATCCTTAATGGTGCTCACTTCGACTTCAATAGGAGCGGTAAGCGTGTTCAGCCAACCCTCAGGTTGATTTGTATTTGCAGCTATAGGACTGCCAAACACCTCACCTCCTACTTCCTCTACATGATCAAGAAGATCCATCATATCAAGGAAGTTCATCATACCCTTATCATTAATTATAGTACCAGACATAAGAGTGGTACCGAAAGCGAGATTATCAAAGTTTGTCATGGCAGCCGCATGAGCCAATTCCTGTTTGTTGAACTCAGCAACCTTAAGAGTCGCACCGAGTGTCATATTGGCATATTTACTTCTGTCAATATATGTCTTCACAGGAGCATAGTCCTTGTAGGGCTCTGAATAACTCGGATCTGGCGAAGCACAAAAGTCATCTGCAATATCATAGTTGGCACAAGAAGCAGCAAATGCTCCTGCTACCAACATTAAGAGACCGTTTCTATAAATCTTTTTCATATTCTTAGCCTCCTATTACTGTTTAACATATTTTGGTTTAAAGAACACTCGTTTGTTTGACTCACGAGTCTGAACTACGAGGGTATCATTTGTTGATACCTGAACATTATCTTTACTGAAGTTCACATCGTATGCCAGACGAAGGATATCACGCTGAACAAGCTCACCATTGTTACTTCCCCATTGGAAATCCTTGTATTCACTCTTCTCTGTTCCCTTGGCGATAAACTCACCAGAACCAGTAGCCGTTACATTCTCATCATCAGTGGATATAGTACATTTATTTCCATCGAATGACAGAATGAGGTTACAAGACAATGATGCACCAGAGGTTTTGAATGATACAGGGAAGATAGCCTGAGACATATTCTTTGTGGTGATTCCACATACCTCGTCGTTTGCATTAACAGGATTCTCCTTTAGATGCTCAAGGTCTGAGTTCACAAGTGAGAAATCCTGACGGACTACCTGCGTAACTTTTCCTTTTTCAGTTACATTGTCAACACCACGACGGATATACTTACCCTGCCATGGATTCATATACTTCACGCAGTAAAGCACATAGTCCTTTGCAAGAACGCCCCAGTTCTCTGTATCGGTACGAGACGGAGACTGACCTTCAAGCGGTGTTCCTGTTAGAATCTGGTCAATCCCCCTTACACCCGTCATCACAAGCGGAATGACGTATGTATTCTCTATTGCCTTAGGATCGCTGAAGAAAGCATCTGTGAACTGCACTTCCACATAGCCACGTGAATCGCCATTATAGGCAATCTGATTTGATGCGAGGCTATAGTATGAAGAAGGCATAGGAAGCACAGGAGCAGCAGGATTTCCACCCTCATCTACAAAATAGAGGTTGTCGCAAAGCGACTCATCAACGACAATATCCGCATATGCGTCACGACCTCCGTATGCACCGCCCATTGTTGACCAAATCTGGCACTTGTGGGCGTTGTCGAGAGTATTGTCATAGATGTCGTTGCCAAGCACGAGTGTACGTACTGGGAACTGATATGCGAAGTAGGCTGTCGTACCTCCTTCATAGTCAGGGAACTCATGATCAGCATTATTGCATGAGCTATATGTGAGAGCCATTGTTCCCAAGGCTACACCATATATATATTTCTTCAATTTCATCATAATTATTTCTGTTTCAATCAATGTAATTGCCAACCCTTATTCTGTTTGAGATTACTCCACTTCAACACTTCACTCTTAGGTATAGGTCCATAATACTGAAAAGAACTGTCAAACTTACGTTCATCTACCGGAAAAACTTTATATGTGAGTTCTTTTGTTTCCTCATTACGATCAATTGATATACCCATGACAGTCTCGTCAATAGGCAACAACCAACGACGGAGATCCCAGAAACGCTTATTCTCAAAGCAAAGCTCTATACGACGCTCATTACGAATAAGGTCTGTCATCTTTGCCTGATCATTAGCACACTCTTCGAGATATGCGTCACCCTCAGGGAGTGGCAATCCCATAAAATCAGTTGCGAGTCCTGCACGTTCACGAATCTTCTTTATAACGTCGTATGCAGTGAAACCGATACCTGTAGGATCAGCCTTTGGCCCCCATGCATCATTAGCAGCCTCTGCATAGGCAAGGAAAATCTCCGTATAGCGAATACGAGGATATATGTGATCCTGCCTACTAAAACCGTTTGTCGTACTCACGTCGTTACGGAGTAGTTTCTTCATATAATAACCAGTACGCGTAGCATTATCTTGATTAAGGTTGTCTAGCGTTCCATTATTCTTATCTCGATCTGGATTATCTTCTGGATAATTACCTGTTATGACAATATTACCTGCAGCGCCAAACTGCATACCGTTATATACTATGTCATCGTCAAGACGCGGGTCACGGTTAGCATAAGGATTCTGCGGGTCATAACCGGAATTAGGGTCTGTGATAGGCCTGCCACTACGCATAGGGAATGCGTCAACAAGGTTCTGCGAAGGATTTACGCGACCAACACCATACATAGATGGAGGAAAGTTCCGCTCTTCTTGATTGGAATCCTTTGAACGGCTTTCACGCCAAAGAATCTCCGGCATTTCCGCTGCTTCAGGCTTAAGCTGATTCTTGTTCTTGTACCAAGTGCTTCCAGTCATGTCAAAACCATTCAAGCCGCCAATACGCTTTAGCACATTAGCACAAAGAGTTGCTGCCTCTGCAGAAGTTACGCCACTCTGCTCACGGAAAGCAGGACTTGCAGCAAGAAGGGCAGTCTGTGCCTTGATAGCCTCTGCAATCTTAGCAGACATCAATCCCCTTGAATCATCACCAAACACTAGATTAAAGCCTGTTACCTGTGCTCCGATACTGAGATACTTTGCAGGAATTCCCTCTGTAGTCTTTACATCTGCATAGTCAAAAGGAAGTAGAGCCATTGCACTGTCACAGTCAGCAAAGACCTGCTTTACACATGCGGCGAAGGTTGCACGTGGCTGATTAAAGTCAGAACTTACATCTTCCGGCAGTGTGAGCAATGGCACACCATACAGCACATTGTCATCAGCATAGCCACCATGAGCCTGAAGGAGATAATAATAAAAGAGAGCACGAAGGCCAAAGGCTTCGCCCTTCAGACGATCAATAAACATCTGCTGCTTTGAGACCGCACTGGGAGCCCACTCCACCTCATCAACCATTGTCAGGAAGAGGTTGACATGCTGAATGCCATCCTTACATCCATCCCACATTGACAATGGATTCGAATCAGAACTCCAAGCTCCAGTTGCAATATAATAGTATGCATCAATTGCTTTACCATTAACCATGTTGGTTGTAGCATCATCCGTTGCCACATCCGACTGAGTTGTCGTTATATAAGGAAGACGGTCATATCCATACATCAGCAGACCATGCGCATACTTGGACTCCTTAGGAATGACATCCAACGTACGATTGTTCTCTATTGCAGGTTCAAACATATCGTCACATGAGCAGATTGCAAGACTGCCTATGAAATATAATATAATGTTTCGTATCTTCATTTTCTTTTCACTTTATACTTTATACTTTCTACTTTTCACTTTCCATCAGAGAGTCACCTTGACACCGAGGTTATAGAAACGTGTCTGCGGTGCAGAGCCAACGTTCAAATCCAACAGTTCCTGTTCCTCTGCGATAGTAAACAGGTCGTTTGCATAAAGATATACAGAGAGAGCCTTTACAACCTTACCTTTCAACATCTTCTCAGGGAAGTCATAGGTAAGCTGTATCTTATCAAGCCTGAAATAATTTTTACGATAAAACCAGAAGCTTGATGCAGCACCATTATGAAACGAAGTCTTTGTCGTAAGACGTGGATGAGTTGCGGTCTCTGCCGTTTCCGGTGTCCAACGACCACGGGCATTTATGGAATACTTGTCATTTCCAGACATATAATAGTATGAACTATTCTTCATTCCGCTTGCACCAATCTGAGCATCACCAAGCATGAAGAGAGTAAAATCCTTATATTTGAGAGTAAGGTTTACTCCCATGCTAAACGGAGCGCCAAATGCACCCGTCTTTCCAAGGCATATCATATCCTTGGAATTAATGATATTATCGTGGTTCACATCCTCATACTTCAAATCTCCCGGGCGGATACCACCATTTTCAGGAACCGCAAGTCCTTTTTTCAGGTCGTACTTCAACGTACCTTCCTTAGTCTGGGATATATCAAAATCATCATCAGTATAGAAGCCCACACAATTGTAGCCCCACGCCCCATCAATAGGATTACCTTCTGTCTTCTGGTAGTCTTCCTCTACAATTTCATCAAACTTGGAGTATTTGGTATAGAGGAATGTACCAACAACGCCAAGAGTAGCATGAACCTGCCCGAACTGTTTCTGAGCAGTAATGCTAAAGTCAATACCCCTACGGGTTTGAATGTCATTATTGATTGCAGACTTTAAAGTACCGCCAGAAAGACCACCTTGCAAGTGTGAAGGGAATGTTGTAGGAATCTGGGCGATATAGCCAGACATATCTGTATTGAAGAAGGTTAGATCCGTGGTAATCAGTTTGTTGAGGAACGAACCACGAAGGTTTACTGAGAATTCCTTACGATGGATAAAATCAAGAGCTGGGTTATTTCCTGCTGTAGAATAGGTACGATTTGTACTGGTTCCATCGTTCCATGTGAAACTACCACCAGCTGATTCCCATAATGATTCGTAGATATAATAGTATTTGCCGTTGTCACTCATATAGATATCAACATCCTCATTCAGATTGCTATACGATGCACTAACCAACAGGTTGTCAACACCTTTAACATTCTTCATAAAGTTCTCCTTGGAAATGTTCCAACCAAGAGATAGTGAAGGAGAGATAGCTTCACGATTTCGCTTGGGAAGACGTGCAGAATGAACACCAGCCAGAGACAAATCAGCAATATAGCGTCCCATAAAGTCATAACCTGCCTGAAGACCTAAGTTAGCATTAGCATAGCGATGGTATTCTCCACTGGCGGTAGTAGTAAACATATTTCCAAGTAGCATACCAGTGAAATGATGCTTGCCCTCAAATGTACGGTCATAGTCTAAATGTCCATTCCAGCTTATCGTCTGGCGATATTGACCATCACTCATTACCATGTGACCATCAATTTTCTCGTCGTTCACCTGGGTAAGTGCCACTATACCATCCTCTCCGTTATAGTTACTCCATGTAGGAACGTAAACAGCATAGTCATTGTTATAGCCATAATTGTAGCTTGCGGCATAATCAATAGCAAACTGTGTCTTGAATGACAATCCCTTTACAAACTTGTCCATGTCATAGATAATACCTGCATCAAATTGGAATTGACGGCTTACGGCAGTTGTCTTACCGCCGAAATAGCAATCCGCAATAGCATTATGACTCGTGTTTTTTGTTCCACTCGGAAAATACTTCCCATCGAGGAGATTAAGAGACTTGTCAAGCATTGAAAGAGCCTTGGTTGCATTCGGGTCAACCATATTAACTGGAATCAATGGTGCTGCATTTTCCGGGAAATTCGGACGCATGGTAGCAGCCTCTCCCCAGAAATCACCTTTATTCCTATTTTCATTATAGAATGAGGCACTTACATTGGCAAATCCCTTTACTGACTTGTTCACTACGAGATCCACATTACCACGCACGCTAAAACGGTCGGTGTAGTTATCCTTTGCAGGTCCGAAGTTCAGCAGGTCCTCTATGCGATAGTAGTTTATGTTAGTGTAGAAGTGAGCACGGGTACTACCACCCTGTATCTCCATGGTACCCTCAGAACGGTTGTATGCCCGGCGTACATATTCGTCAGAATAGTAGTTTACATTTGGATAACGATAAGGATTCGTACCAGAGGCATGATTATAAATATCCTGCTGACTATACTTTGGAGCGCCACCATCGTTAACACATGCCTCGTTATAGAGTGTCATATATTCAGCCGAACCAAGATAGTCAGGAAAAGCCTTTGCTACATGCCAACCGGTATTGGCATTGGCTGTAATCTGAAGACCTTCTACCTTACCGCGTTTAGTAGTAATGAGAATTGCGCCCTTTGCAGCCTTGGCACCATAGAGAACAACAGCCTGTGCGCCCTTGAGAAAGGTTATCTGCTCTATCTCAGATGGGAGCACATTGTTTGACGGACGCTTCACTCCATCAATAATAACAAGCGGAAGGTTATTATCGTCATTAGTGTCAAGACGGTAATTGTCCATTCCCCAAAGATTGTGGCCATTCCATCCGCCGACAAGACCATACAAGTCATCAAGACTGTTTTTTGTATGATCTTTCTTTTGCAGCTCTTCCATGTCAATATAGGAAATACCACCAAGAAGCTCATCGGCATTCTTGTCACGGAAAGCAACATGAACCTTCTTTTTTGCCGTGATGGTATCAGCATCACCTGCAATCTGAGCATTGACCATCAGAGGCGAAGCTACAAGCAAGGCAAGGAGAAATATATTTGTTTTTTTATTCTTCATAAAATTGTCAATTATCAATTATCAATTAGCAATTGTCAATTGCATTGCCTTTACCATCCAGGATTCTGTGGGAAACCCTCATACAAATAGGTATCCTTGTCAGGAAGCGGGAACCAGTAATGCTTAGAATCAAAATGGCGGGTGATAAGTTCCTTCTTACGGAAGTTCGCAACCTGTGCGTCCTTCGGATCGTTCTTAGGTACACGAGAATTCGCATCAAAATACCAACTGTCAGGTTCAATGCGCTCAAACTCATGG
Organism: uncultured Prevotellaceae bacterium; assembly: GCA_946406435.1. Taxonomy (GTDB): domain Bacteria; phylum Bacteroidota; class Bacteroidia; order Bacteroidales; family Bacteroidaceae; genus Prevotella. The sequence continues at coordinate 50,777 of CAMJKP010000006.1, forward strand.
GAATACTTCACTGTATAAGGAGCCTCTGTAAGGAGAAGCCAACGCTGAAGATCGCACCAGCGGAAGCCTTCAAAGGCAAGTTCCACAGCACGTTCACGACGTACCTCATCAATGAAATGTTCCTTAGTGTCAAGGAAATTAGGCTGGACATGCTCCATCGGATAATCGAGGGAGTTCACACGGTCACGAAGCACATTGATTGCATCAACTGCAGTCAAATTACATGTGGTTGCCATTGAGTTTGGACCACCCACAACTCCTTGTGCCTCAGCATACATCAGATAGACGTCTGCAAGACGCAAATACGGAATATATGCCTGAAACTCATCATTATAATCATACCAGTTGTCACCAACATTACATTGATGCGGTACGAGTTTCTGGATGAAGTAGCCTGTGCTGCTTCCATTGTCAACAGCACGCATTGCACCACCTGTATAAAGCGAGCAATAGTCAAGTTTCTTCTGATCGGGATTGAGGTTTTCTGTCTGGAGGACATAGTGGAAGCCATCAAATACTATATCGTGATAGAAACGTGGATCACGGTTCTTGTATGGATGGGTTGGATCCCAACCTGACTCAGGATTCAATACATAGACACCATTCTTTACTATATATATAGGCTGTCCATTAGCCATGCCATATTGGTCGATGAGGTTTGCCGTCGGGTGGTGGATAATGTTGTCATGCTCCACTAGACCGGCTACCTTAGGACCGAAAATCTTTGCACAGTTCCAGTTGGCTGAGTTTGCTCCAGGATACATACCACGGAATATAGCCTCCGTTGAACCTGGCATAGTCCATTTCTGCTTATGTGTATAGAAAATATCTGAATAGCAGGTCTCAGCATTCTCATCACGCTCGTGATCATAGATGTTTGAATACTTGAACTCAGCAAGCTTATAGCGAGTCTGCCCTTTACGAACCATATTAAGAACCTTGCCAAATACCTCTGCAGCTTTTCTGCAATACTCCACATCATAGTCGTATGTCTTTCCGTTGGAGCTTGCCCCTAAAAGCTGTGCAGATTTACCCTTACTGACATTTTCAAACTCCTTCATAAGAGGTGAACCTGCCCAGAGATAGCACTTGCCAAGATAACAGAGAGCCATGATCTTATTGATACGGAGGTCGTTCTTGTTAGGTGTCTGCTGACCTGCAAGAGTCTCATCCCAGTCCATAGGAAGAAGGTCGGCTGCTTTCTCAAAGTCCTCTGCACAGCATTTTGCACATTCCTGAAAAGAAAGACGCTCAAGCTGTGGAATATTCTTGGAACTATATGCATCCTTAACGTATGGAAGACCGCCCCAATAGCATATCATTTCAAAATGATACCATGCACGGAAGAAATACAACTGTCCGAGCAGCAGGTCACGTTCCTCATCAGTTCCGACAAGAGTCTTTATCTTTGAAATACCCAGATTACACTTACGAATGCTGTACCATCCACCTTTCCAGAGAGAAAACCTTTCTGCAAATTTTCCATCTGTTCCTGAACCATGTAACCAAGACAGACCGTTAGGGATGCCCGTGCCATCATCCCACAAACTACGATAGTTACCAAGGTCAACCTGATGATCCATGTGTCTATAGCCCTCAGGATTATGAACTGCATCATCACCAAAATTCCACGAGGTACACCAGTTGACCTTCTCCTTGTCAGGAACACAGTCGTATATCTCCTCTATAAATCCCTGAAAGTTGTGATAGTTCTTGAACGCCTCATCCTCAGAAATAATAGACTCCGGATCCTTATCGAGCCATTCCTTGCAGGATGTTAAGGAGGCACTGCCAGCCATAAGGAGCAGCGAACTAAACAAAAGGGATTTTATGTATTTATTATATTTCATATTATTAATTACAAATTTAATTATAGGTTAGAAGGTTTGGAGGTTATGAGGTAAAAAGGTCATATCGCAAAGACCTAAAACCTAAAAACCTTACAACCCATAAACCTTATATTACATATAAAGCTTAAATCCGAGGTTATAACGTCTGGCTGTTGGGTAGGCACCACCGCCACCGCTGAATCCATAGTTACTCTCACGGTCATCAGGCATCTTCGTAATAAGTAAGAGGTTATTACCATTCAGATATACCTTCAGGCTAGAGAAACCGATCTTCTTTATCCAACCCTTAGTCCATGTGTAAGCAACCTCCACGTTCTTGAGTCGGAAATATGAACCGTCGTAGAGATACTGTGTACCATCGTTATAAGAGACCTGTGTGGTAAAACGTGGAACTACGACATCACCACTTTTATCTTTCGTATTCCACCATGTTCCATTGTCGAATACCGTAAGTAGTTTGTTGTTGAAGGATGCGAGACCGACGTCACGTGTAACACCTGATGCGCCATAGAACTGGGCAAACATACTCCAGCCTTTCCACTCCCATCCGATTGTGGCATTATATGTGTGCTCAGGGTTTTTTGTATAGCCAACAGGAGCCTGGTCATTTGCATTCACCATACCATCACCATTGAAGTCAACGATATAATGGTCACCAATAAGCACATGATCGTCATTCGCATCACGTTCAGGAGAACTGTAAAGCTCATCATAAGTGCCGATAAAGCCGTTGTCTATGAAAGAGCGATACTGATCCTGACCATAACCCTGTTGCTTACGATAACTTGGCATCAATGCAGGGTCATCCTTCAACTTGATTTCGTTGCGCGCAAATGTGTAGTTGGTGTTAGCCCAGAAGCGCATACCATTTGCCAATACCTTGTTAAAACGGAGTTCTAACTCGAAACCATAGTTTCTCATTTCACCCTGATTGATGTCCGGGTTGTTTTTGGCTCCATAATATGCTGGTATAGCTATACGATCTTTACTCTTGATATAGATGTCATGACGATCATCAATGAAGTAGTCGAAACTACCAGCAAACATACCTCCAAGGAAAGCATAGTCAAAAGCGAAATTCTTCTTACTCACAGTTGCCCAACGGAGGTCAGGACTAGCTTCACGATTCTCATAATAGCTCAAGAAAGGAGTCCTGGTTCCATCTATGGAAAGAGGGAAATAGTAATCGGTGTTGTCACGGTTTACAATTGCCCAGTCAGAAGCATAAGCAAAACGTGAACCTCCTTTATCATCACCCACTTCACCATAAGAAGCACGGAGTTTGAGCATATCAACAATTCTCTTATCTCTGAGCCATTTCATGAATGGTTCCTCAGAAATAAGCCAACCAGCACTTCCTGAGAAGAAGAAAGCAAAACGGTTTTTCGGAGAGAACTTCTGGGAACCGTTGTATGCACCGTTGGTTTCAGCGAAATACTTGCCCTTCAAATCGTATGTCACACGATACACCCAGTCTTCACGACGTTCCTCGAGCTCTGCTCCCTTAGCATCACTACGGCGTTTCCAGTTACCCATGGCACTGACACTATGCTCTCCGAATTGACGTGCCCAGAAGAGCTGGAGCGACATTTCTGTTGCACGAGTAGTTCTACCTACACTACCAGCTCGAGTATCCCAGTCACGACTTTCATAGAAGTCGAAACCTGTATTTTTATCGACTTTATTCTCATAAAGAAGCATGCCATTCTCCGGAAGCATATAAGCATTCTTTGTCGTGTGCTGGTCAGTAATACCTCGCTCTGCCTCATCAAACTGGTTATCCCATGAGATTGTACCACGCGCAATCAAGCCTTTTGTAACGAAATCGAGGTTCTGCTCAAGTGAGAAATCGGTGAATACTCGAGTAATGGTCTTCAACTCATAACCTGTATTCGCAACGTTCCTTGGAGAGTTCGCGATATTTGAAACCAAAGGATAATAGCCCCATGACCCATCAGAGAACTGCACAGGGAAGAGGTTTGGAGCCATGCCGTATGCACCAGCCCAGTTCTGCTGTTGGAACCACTCGCCATTATTACCATAATAATATCGTGGAGTCTTTTGCTGAGCATTTGATCCGGCAAGATTAACCTTGAACATAGTACTCTTTGTAATCTGGAAGTCAAGGTTTGAACGCACATTCAGACGATTATATGTATAACCTCCTTCGTAACCCTGGTGATTTTCCCATACATTTGTCATATCGCCTTCGTTCTGGAAGTCGAATGCCACGAAATACTTCACGAACTTCGTACCACCAGAGATATTGAGGTTTGTATTATATGACAATGCGAAATCCTTGAACATCTCTTCCTGCCAATCCACATTAGGATAGCGTTCAGCCTGGCTATAATCACCCAGATAGTCACCTGCGGCATTGTAGTTTGGCTTTACAGTATAATCCTGATTGCGGAAGTTATTGATGAATGTCTGCGGACGATAGTATGCCCATGAATCATCACCAGCCAATGCAAGCTCATGCTCGATAGCCTGATTACGGAACATATAGCCGTCGTATGAATCGTATTTGCGTGGAAGCTTTGATACAGCCTTCAATGTAGCGTTAAAGCCAACATCGATTCTTGCCTTGCCTTCCACACCACGCTTTGTAGTAATAAGGATAACACCATTAGCGCCCTCCACGCCATAGACTGCAGTAGCCGATGCATCTTTCAGCACAGACACCGTAGCCACAGATGTGATGTCAACAGCCTTAATTTCACGCTTCACGCCATCTACAAGGATAAGTGGCTGGGCATCTTCGTCACCCCAAGCTGCTGCACCACGAATGAAAATACGTGGATCCTCTTCACCTGGCTGACCTGTTGAAGCAATAGTTACAACACCAGGAAGGTTACCCGTAAGGGCTGCACCCACACTACCGATACCCGCAGCACGCTCAAGAACTTCACCAGTCGTTTGCGTAATCGCACCAGTCAAAGACACTTTCTTCTGCTGGCCGTAACCGACAACAACAAGTTCCTCAAGTTGGGAATCGTCTTCTTCCATAGTCACCTTGGCAAACTTGTCCGAAGAAACTTTTACTTCCATTTCTTTCATGCCGACATAAGAAATCACAACAGATCCCTTACCTCCCGGCATTTTTAACGAGAAGTTACCATCAAGATCAGTAATGGTTGCATTCTGCTTGTCGCCCTTCTGAACGACAGTTGCACCAATGACAGCATCGCCATTGTTGTCAACAACAGTACCTTTGACGAGTTCCTGAGCAAATGCTGGAACCGCCAAGACCATCATGAGCAACACGGCAACCGATGTCTTTGACAACATCCTGCGTATAGCAAGACCTAAGATCTCTTTCCGTTTTTTGGTCATTTTTTGGATTTAGGTTATTATTTGTTTGTTTTATTATCAGTTTTATTGCGCAGCTTTTTGAGCCTTACAAAGATTTAGGTTGTGCCAGGGTATCTTACAGTCAACTGCTTTTGGAACAAAATAGAAAAACGTCTGAGTTCCTCCATAATTTCGATTCCTAAAATACATGTTTCCAGGTAGTACTACTGAGCTGACGAGCCATGCAAACAATTTTTGGGTCAGTCGGATTAATCCTCCTTGATCTCAGCACCCAAGAAAATCCTTCTTAAAGAAAAAAAACTTGAGTGGCTGTTAAACCTAAGCGCATGATATGCGTCTATAGATTGGATATCAGAAAGGTTGTAGTATTCCAGCCGTTCTGTTTTCAACGTGCAAAAGTAATTAAATTTATTAATATTATAAAAAATAGGCGTAACTTTTTGTTATGCTATTGTTTCTTTTTGTCACAACTCATGTTACGTCAATCTCTTTATTTGTTCCACAAAAACCCACCAGAACAGCCCCAAAGCACATTCTTCGGGACAAAAACAAGCGCAAAAGAATATAAAAGGTATTTTTTACACTTATAACGAATCTTCGCCCATTTGGGGGACAATTGTAAAAGGACAAAACTTTTCAAAACATCGCTTTTTATTACTTCTTGATGTTCAAAACTAATCCATCACCTTCTCAACAACAAAATTACATATCATACGCAAACGTATAATCAATGTTAAAAAAGGTGTTTTTTCTTATTAACATAATATTATATGTAAATATTTTTAGTAATTTTGCCACAAAATATCCAAATAAACATATCACTTATGAATATCAAGAAAGCATTACTCGGTGCAGTAGCAGCACTTATGCTCGTGTCATGCGGCACTACTTCTACAGTTCCTATTACAGGCAGAAAGCACACTCTCTTGTATGATGACGGACAAATCCTGAGTCTCAGCAAGCAGCAGTATAGTGAGGTAATCCAGAAGTCAACACTTTCAAAAGATGCCACAAAGACGGCATTGGTAAAACGAGTTGGCGAGAAACTTGCAAAGGCTGTTGAATCATACCTCAGAGAGAATGGTGCTGCCAATGACCTGCAATATTATGAATGGGAGTTTAATCTCGTAAAGAGCGACGAGGTGAATGCTTTCTGCATGCCTGGAGGCAAGATTGTGGTGTACGAGGGTATTCTGCCAGTAACACAGGATGAAGCGGGACTTGCAATTGTCCTCGGTCACGAGATAGCCCATGCTGTGGCAAAGCACTCTGCAGAACAGATGTCTAAGCAGGCACGCCAACAACAAGCCGTACAAATAGGAGGTGCTCTTCTCGGAATGGCTGGTGCATCCGAGCAAACGACATCAATAGCCAATATGGCATCACAATTAGGTTTCAACTTTGCCAATCTGAAATACAGTCGTGACAACGAAACTGAGGCTGACCGTATAGGACTTGTCTTTGCAGCTATGGCAGGATACGACCCAAACAAAGCTCTTGAATTCTGGCAACGTATGGCTTCTTTGTCAACTTCTAACCAGAGCGAGATCTTCAGCGACCACCCAAGTGATGCAAAGCGTATCGCAGCTCTTCAGCAGGTAATTCCAGAGGCTCTGAAATACTACAAGCCTGCAACTACCACCACCACAACAACGACAAAGAAGAGCACGACAACCAAGAAGAAGACTACAACGACAAAAAAGAAGAAATAAAAGCCCTACCCTTCCCCCGAGCGGGGGAAGGGATTTTTTTACAATACCTTCTTAACTCCCGGCACTAATCTAAGCAGATATGTGACAACAAAGGAGATTACACTTGCCACGCTACCGATAATAAAGAATTTGACAATACCAGGAAGCATTATACTGTCAGTAGCATTCTGAACGGCAAGAAGAACAAACAAATGAACGATATAAGCGCCATAGGCCTGTTGTGAGCACCAGTTCTGTAAGGCATTAGTTCCATTAACAAACTCACGGAATAACCACAGCAAGCCAAAGCTGAAGAATATGCAGAGCAAAGATTCATATATACCAAACCATTGATAAACAAAGTTGTTCCAAGCACCATCATTACGTACACAGTCGCCAAAAACCAAAGCAGAACCTATCAGTAGAGATATAGCGCCTGTGCTGTTTTTCATATTCGTTAGCCATTGCCCACGATAGGCAAGAACACCCAACACGAACATAAGAATATATTGTAGGTAATGTGCAGGTTCTATATGAATAAAACCTAGCAACCATATCCAGTTGTCCTGCGGACTGACCTGTCGGATGAAGTACCCACCAACTCCCATTACAAGAGCCACAGCCAACAATCCCACAAGCGAAATATTGCTCTTCACCTGCATAGGCGAAACGAATCTCCTTACAAGCGCATAAACAAGACAGAATAGCAAGAGACTTTCCACATACCACAAATGCCCTACCTCCAACTGTCCTGTGGCAAAGGTAAGAAATGCCGTGACAAGAACGACAGGTATGCCAAGTCGAAGAAATTTCTTCTTAACGAACACCCATACTCCCTGTTTATCGTAACTGCGTGGCACGAAATAACCAGCTATCAGGAAGAACAATCCCATGAAGAAAGCAGCATTAACAGAGTTGAAATGCCATATCAAAGGCATCATCTCATCCTTATTGCTTGGCTTATATACCCATGCAGAATATGGAGAATATGCCTCAGCTGCATGATGAAAAACCACCAATATGGTCAGCAGCACTTTTAATGTGTCAAGATAAAATAACCGTCTCATATACAAATACCTTTTATTACATTTCTTCTATAATCGATGTACCAGCTTCCCCCGAAGCCCATTGCCAATCCTCATAAAAACGCAGTTTTCCATTTACCTCACGTGGTTGTGAATGGCATGAGCCCGACTTTAACTCTCCATGAACGTTCAAATGCTGATATGAAAAACTAAGACAACGGTTTTTATCTATTGTGCCTACCAGAAAGCCCTTCACAATACTACCACCAGAATATTCCGCCCAAACGACATTATCTTTCTGATGATAGGCGAAAACAGTCTGTTCCGACACCTCACCTGATTCTGAATTCTGAACTGCAACAAAATACCGACCATCTAACGAGAAATCATCCTTTGGTTCCTCGAACAAGGTTCTACCCTTCCTATAAGCCGTTTCCAAGTTCTTCTCCCAGTTATCCTGACGTGATTTCTTTTCTTTTGACATACCATCAAAGACCACGAAATCGCTTTTCCTTACCCGTTTGGCAAGTCTATCCCCAAGCATCACGTTCTTCATGCTTTCCAAGAACCCGAACTGCTCTAAGGTTATAAGATCATGTCCCGTCGTACACATAAACAACGCCTTATCAAGCATCTTCATGGTTTTGTCTCCGTATGCAAAGCCATACGACCACACACGATCGAACCACCCCACCAACTTGGCCGGGGCCTCCGTCCAAAAGACCGGATATATGAAAGCAATCGCATCTGCGGAATTTATTTTCGCCTGCTCGTCCAACACATCACTAGCCAACTGGGGTGACGTGGTATAGTTGGAATCACGAAGATACTCATCCTCAGACATATCCGTACGGAAACCCATACGATACAAATCCGACAGTTCATATTCATGTCCGGAATCCGTAATTCCTTTCAAGAAGGAATCACGAACATGTCGGGTAAAGGAATCCTCTGACGGATGACAATAGACAACGAAAACTTTCATATTTTACTTCTTCCTTGCGTTTAGGCGAGACTTAATAGAACGAACACTTGAAGCGCTAATACTCAGTATCTCCTGAATCTTCGTATCACTATGCCCCATATCACACAATATAAGGTATGTAAAGGCTCTTGGGGTAAGTTTATCATATTGTTCCGTCCATTGCCTATACTTTGCCGGATAGAAAAGCATTACATAGTCAATAAGATATGAATCAGCATCCTTTACATCAAAAGGCATAGGATTCCCTTCTGAAAGCGACATATATATTGCCCTACCCTTCTGCATTCTTTCCATCAAACGTGCTTGAATACTATCTATCTGCCGACGAAGCATTTCCGTCTCACGTTTGTTATCAGAATTAGATGTCTGAAGTTCATCAAGCATCTGCTGATACTCGTCTATTGAATCCTGCAATCTTGACGTAACGCTCTCATACACATATTCTTTGTCCTGTTGCTTCGCCCTTACCAGATAAACCGTCAAACAGATGATAGCAACAACAAGTGCTACAATAATCAGGATATTAACTATACTTGAGCGCATCTTTTTAACCTCTTCCAGATGCCCTTTCCCGATAGTATATCTCATCGAGTCACACGCTACGAGGTTATGATGGTATATCTTTGTAGCATAAGCAATCTGTCCTTCTTTCAACAAGGAAACCGTCAGTTTCTTGCATCTGTCATCAAGATGCGACATCACCTTTTCCTTTCCGGGAATAGTATCTTTCATAGCAGCCGCAAGGAATTTCCTTGCCCTTGCAGTATCACCCTTAGAGGCATATTTAGCCGCCATACTTGCCAGAATAGTCTTCAGGGACGGACGTTTATCCTTTGCATCCGTCACCTTATAATACTTCTTCATAGCCGCAAGAATTGCCTTTTCTGTAGAAGCTGAATCACGCGAATCAATAACGGCATTGATAGCCACACATATAGCATCCCTGTTCTTTGTCCCTACGGCTGCATCAAGAAGACTATCGGCAAACTGAGGAGTAAGGACTACATATCTCTTCAAGGTGTCCTTGAAAATATTCGTCAAAAGGAACTCCCTCTGCTCATAAACGGCAGAATCATCACCCTCCCGATCCTTGCAACAAGTCAGGAAGGCGATGACCATGAGTCCGATGAATATGCCGATGAATTTTCTCATTGATTTTATAATGAGGGCAAAAGTAAACAAAAATTCCCATTTCCCCAAAGAAAAACGCTAAAAGTTTTTCTTGCGTGAGCAAAAAATCACAAGGAAACACTTCTTCCGAAATGCCCTTCATCCTTAGCTTCTTTTCATATGTTGCTCCATCACTGGTCCATCGCTGCTCCATCGATACTCCATCGAATCGATGGACTAACGATGGAGATGCGATGGAGATGCGATGGAGTATCTTCGGAGGAAGAGCGAACAAGCAACAACCTCACTTGTGCAAATCATTGTAGTCTGAAAGTGACAGGAAGAGTGTATTTCACGCGAACATTCTGCCCATTCTGTCTGCCAGGAATCCACCTTGGCATAGCAGATACCACACGAACAGCTTCTTTGTCAAGAGAAGGATCAACACTCTTCGCTATACGGATATCGCTTACACTACCATCACGCTCTACCACGAAAGAGCATATCACACGCCCCTGAATGTTCATTTCCTCTGCTACAGGAGGATATTTGATGTTTTTACTCAGATATTGCATCAAAGCATTTGGTCCGCCAGGGAAAGAAGGCATCTGTTCAACTACGTCGAACACTTTGTGCTCTTCTTCCTTTGGCTTGACAGGCTCAGTTATAAGGGCATCCTTGTATTTAAGGACTTCGCCATTCTCATCATTTCCAATTACGTTTGCAAAGCCTATAGCAACCTTAGAATTCATGATTTCATCCTGAGTCTTCATTTCATCCTCTGGGTTTACCTCTTTATCATTCTTTATAACAGGAGCCGTGAATTTAATAGAGCTTTTTACCTTCTCTACCACATTCTCGATCTCCTCTTGCTTGATAGGCTCAGCACGCTCTACCTTTGGTTCTGGCTTTTGACTAGGAAGGTCCGTTAGTACAACCACTTCCTCGTGACGAATGTGGGTTGCCCTATAACCATCATAAGCATTCTTAGCAACCAGGGAAACCATTGCGAGAGCTAATATAATCAGTACAGCGAGAATTGACATTATATTACGAGTGCCTGTCTGGTGACGGAGAACATAAGCTCCATACTCTTTGTTGCGGTTCTCAAACAAAAGGTCTGACCATTCATTTGAAATAAGATCAATCTGTGTCATAATTCAATTGTTTTTAAGGGTTAATACTTCGGTTTTCTGAGAGCAAAGTTATATAGGAGTTTTTTTCTTTGCAAGATTTTTTTCGTTTATTTTCAGAGGGTGTTGCAATACCATTTTACGTTTTACAGATTTATAATTTACTATCATTCAAACACTTACAAATAGTCGTTATTTACCCCTTCAATACCTCATTTGCAACACTCTAAGCCCCTGTCACCCTCATAAAAATGAATGCAACACACAAAAAAAGAGCTCATATACAAATGAAATGTATATAAGCCCTAACATATAATTTATGTTTTTCTGAAACGAACTAACTCTTCGGTTTTCCTCGGAAACTATTACGAGCGTTACCCGACTCGCAATTCCGGCAAAGCAGTTCCGTTGCCCTATGATGACGGAAACCTTCTGTCATAGCCTTTGCACGTGGAGATTCAAGAATCTCATCAAGCGACTGGGTAAAGAGATTTCCGAGCGTGATATCGCCATTATGATCCATACAGCAAGGCACCAGACTTCCGTCCGCAAGAACGCCAATCTGTTTATGGAGAGCCATACAGAATACATCGGCCCCCCTCTGACTCTCTCGAGTGGGCAGCTCTACCTCTGGCCACTTGAATTTTCTGTCAAACTCAAGATAGAGATTATCACATAGACGATAGCCGTCAGGACGCTCATGCCAAGGCTTTTGCACGTATTTCTCCAGAAGTTGTATGACCTGCTCGTTCTCACTCTCACGTCCTCCTTGATTCCATAGCCTCAGCACAATACAAGTGCCTTGCTCAGCCGCAGGAATTGAGAATTGCATCACCTTATCTATGTACTCAGCAAGTATGCCCTTACCATTACTTTCATGAGAATGTAATGATAGCTGTACCTTATGGGGAAGAGAAGAGAGAAGACGCATCGCTCTAAGAGGTAATGTACCATTAGACGTAAGAACGGTTTTGAAACCTTTTTCACGAGCCATACGTATGAAATCAGGCAGGAGAGGATGGAGCATAGGCTCACCCATGAGATGGAAATACAAGAAAACAGCCCTATCACGAAGTTTATCTGTGATAAGGTCAAATTCCTGGGCGGTCATACGTCTTTCAGCCCTGTTGTGCTTCGGACAGAAATCGCAACTCAGGTTGCATACGTTGGTTATCTCTATATAGCAGCGGTCTATCAAATTTATTTATGATTTTACTATTTATTCGCTAAAGCTCATCAAGCCAAAGCAAGTTCCTATTTTCAATTTGCCAGCAAAGTTACAATAAAAATTTCTTTTTTCTTGTCATTTATTTGGTTTATTCACATACTTTTGTTATCTTTGCCAGCATAAAACCGTAAATTTATCTTATACTTTATTCTATGATTAAGATTCTAAGTGTGGATGATGAGCTTGACCTTGAGCTCCTGCTAACCCAGTTTTTCCGCAGAAAGATCCGCAAGGGTGAATATGAGTTTTACTTTGCGCACAATGGTGTAGAGGCTATGCAGATGCTTCTGCAGCATCCAGATATTGACATAGTACTCTCCGACATCAACATGCCGGAGATGGACGGTCTTACACTTCTGAAGAAAATAAAGGACCGCAACAACCCTGCCCTGAAGGTGGTTATGGTGAGCGCATACGGAGAAATGAGTAATATCCGTCAGGCAATGAATAATGGTGCCTTCGACTTTGCCACCAAGCCTATTGACCTTGAAGACTTACAGCGTACCATAGAGAAGGCACGTGAGGAGATTGAGTTTGTCAAGCAGTCACAAAAAGAGCATGGACAGCTTGAAGACTTAAAAGCTGATCTCAGTCTTGCAGCCGAGGTGCAGTTGGCTATTCTGCCTAATAAGTTCCCTCCTTTCCCCGATGTGGCTTCTGACGTAGATATACATGCCACGATAAAACCGGCAAAGGATGTGGGAGGTGACTTCTACGACTTCTTCCGTATAGACGATGATCATTTAGGCTTTGTTATGGCAGACGTATCAGGTAAGGGAGTACCTGCAGCCTTGTTTATGACCATGAGCTATACTTTGCTTCGCTTCACGGGAACAAAGAGCCTGACACCTGTTTCCACAGTATCAGAATCCAACGACATGCTTTCAAAGGAGAGTTTCGACTCTATGTTCGTTACCGTCTTCTATGGCGTATATTGTATCAGCACAGGTGAGATGCGATATGTTAATGCAGGACACAATCCCCCATATATCATCAAAGCTGACGGCAGAGTGGACGTACTGCCTAAATCCAACAATATATGCATGGGAGTGACAGAGGGATTCCCATACCAGGAGAGTATTCTGAAACTGGATAAGGGCGATATGCTTGTAACCTTTACCGACGGCGTGACTGAGGCTTGCGACCCTAATAATAACCTATATGGTGAAGAGCGTCTTGAAGCCTTGCTTGCAACGCTTAGAGGCTATAACGCCCAACAGGTTACCACAGCTATCGACAATGCTGTTAATGCTCATGCCAATGGCGCAGAGCAGAGTGACGACATCACGATAATGGCAATAAAGAGAAACGGAAATTAATTACGAATAAATCTGCTACCATACGAAAGAGGATGCTATTACTCGGACGAAAGTACGGAGTATTAGCAAGCGTCGCAGCAATCAGTTGCGGTGTTACCTATCTTGTGTGTGAGCAGGTGTACGAGGCAAGGACAGCCGAGCTTCAGGAACAGATATCCGACCTCCAGAAGAAAGAGCTTCAGGCAAAGGTAACACAACGTGTAAGCGAACAGATGGAGGACATCGCCTTTCAACAGAAGGATATCTCAGACAAGCAACGTGAAGAGGCTGTGAGACAGTCGCGTATAGCTGATATGGAGCGTGGAAAGGCTGAGATAGAGAGAGGATTTGCACAACAGGCTCAGAAGAAAGCTGTTCAGGCAGCAGAACAGGCCGACCAGATGCGTATCATGGCTGTGGATCAGAAGGAGCTTGCCACAAAGAATATGATGGAAGCGGAAAAGGCTCGTGCAATGGCTGATACGCTATTCTATCTGTCAATGGGAAACTCTCTTGCACAGTCAGCTCTCGCTAAGGGAAGTGTGGCTACGGATATATCACGTCTTCTCTCATACGCCTCATGGCACTATACCAAGCAGTATGGCGGTCATGAAAACTCGGATAATGTATATAAGGCACTTCTCTATTCTTCTAATTCCATAGAGAAACTGAACACAGCCCTCAAGGGTAACGTGAGATGCGTGGACCTCATAAAGATAGACGGCGCACGCTGGGTTCTTGGCATGACAGACTACGGAGAGATTATTCTTTGCAACGATGCTGGAGAACTTAGGTACTTTACTGTTGAAAATGTTCCTTTCCGAAGTATGGCTATGCTTAGCAACAACAGAATGGCAGCTATGACATCCGACGGCATGGTAGTGGTTCTGGAGTTTAGTGGCGCACGCATTCCGCAAATGAAGGTGGAGGGCACGATAAGACTTGGAACCGGCGTGTGGAAAGACGTATGTTTCATCGGTAAGGATATGCTTGTTGCGACAAGTAATAAATCTCTTACATGGATAAATACCAGGTTGATGGCAATCAAAGATATTGTCTCACTTGAATCTGGACTTCATGCTCTTGGATTTGAAGAAGAAACCGGTATGCTCCACATCTTCGGAACAAACGGACTGCACTATGTAGTATCTGCCTCAAACTCAAACAAGTGCAAGCGTTCAGATATCAAAGGAGTAAAAGAACTGGTGACAGCGTTCTTCCATAACAAGCAGAACGGTACCAACATACTTGGAACAGAGACTGGTGTGATATATGTCACAGACAAGAACGGACATATTATAAGCACCATGACTGGTCATACTGGTGCCATTACCTCTATAAAGGCTGTCAACAATTCTATTGTTTCCACAAGTTACGACCATACCATGCGTTTCTGGTCGTTTGCCGGCATGGCATCAATTGCAGAGTCAATAGAGTTCCAATTCGACTCCTGGCCTCTATCGTTTGTCGTGGACGATGAATCACAGATGATATGGATAGGCAATGAGGCTGGAGGCATGAACCGTTTCTGTACCTCCGTAAACAAGAATGCAATTGCCACACAGGCTTTATTGCGTCGCGAGTTCACACAGGATGAGTGGAACTACTATATCGGTAAATCCGTGCCTTACCGCACATTCATGAAAGGAGGTGGGAAATGATAAAAGCCAAAAGTCTAAAGTCTAAAGTCAAAGGTCTTTTGCCTCTTGTCTTTTGTCTTTTGCCTCTTTCTGAGATAATGGCAGACGGTAGAGGTGTGCCATTCTTCCGCAATTTCTCATCGAAGGAATATTTGGCACACAATCGTAACTACGATATTACCTGCGATGACTATGGTACTGTATTCGTTGCCAATTTCGAGGGACTTCTATACTACGATGGTGCCACATGGAGAAAAATCCATACCCCAGGCATCAGTAGAGTGACACGACTGGCAAAAGGCGATAGAGGCCGTATATGGGTAGGTGGCTATAACGTATTCGGCTATCTCAAATCAGACAATCAAGGACGCATACATATCCATACTATTGTTTCTGATGCAGACAGAGGTTCTTTCTCCGAAGTGGACAATATCAAGGTGGATAAGGACAAAGTGTATGTGCATACCACTACAGGCAAGACGTATGAGGTTGTGGACGACAAGCTGCTAAGAGAACAGGAACAAAGCAAAGACACAGTCTTTACCAATAGCACCGACTCTGTAAGTCTGTTGAAGCTACCCCTTGACATTAAGCTAAGCTACAGTCACACATACGGAATGGACTTCGGTAACAGCCGTTATTCCTTTGCACCTCTTTCCGAGACCGATGGCCTTATATCAAATGCAATCAACAACGTCGTGTCTAGCCGTACACACATGGTTTGGGGTGCTACTGATAACGGAATCTTTGCAGTAGAAGCCCTCTCTCCATACGGACAGATTGGAGAAAGGGAAGGACTGAAAGGCGAAGTGAATTGTATCGGGCAGCTTGCCGGAACTTATTACATAGGCACGATGAAAGGCCTTTACCGCCTCAATGGAAATAGGATACAGATGGTGGAGGACATCGACCTTGCCTGCTGGCAACTTGCACGTATTTCCGATGGGAGAATGCTTGCAGCCACATCACAAGGTCTATATCTCATTACTCCTAATGGAATACAGCATATAACTGGCGACAACACCTTCTCCGTATGTCCCGACAAAAAGAGAGGCGGCTATGTCACAGGTGAGGTGGATGGTGTTTATTACGTTTCCCCATCTGGTCAAAAGACGTTGGTGCTACCACTCGAAAAGGTGACGAAGATTCACCACTCCAAAAACAAGTTCACGGTGGAGAGCATCTATGGCGAGCTATGGGAACTTTCGCTATCTGATAGCAATAACGGAATAAAGGTTTCCGACAGATGCATACGCCAAAGTGCAAATGTAAATGATCCGAAGCTGAAATACACAGATCCATCAGGCACGATATGGACTACCGACCCTGAGGGCCGCTACCTGAAAGGCACCACCAAGAAGCAATCATCCAACGATCTTTCTCCGTGGATGTATCCTTTCACAAAACGAGCACTCAACTGTCTCTACGCATCCGACGACGGCAAGATGTGGGCTGGCGGCGATTTCGGTGTAATAGTACTTGACACACGAATGGTTAAAGAGCTGAAGCAGCAGCAAAGTTTAAGACCATATATCCGTCAGGTGATAGCAATGGGAGACTCTGTGATGTGGGGTGGTTATTCACCAAGGGACATGAAGCCAAGCTTTGAGGTGGAAGGCATAACACTTCCATCATCCTGCGACCAGCTTAATGTTACATTCTCTACAATCAATTCCTCCATAATCTGCCCAACAGAGTACCGATACCGCATCAACGGTGGTAGATGGAGCCTGTGGAGCAACCACAACGAAGTGGAAATCAATAACCTCGACTATGGTGGCAGCAGTATTGAAATCCAGGCACGCGACATGTTCGGACGTGTATCGGAAATCAGTACCCTGTATTGGTCGGTAGCCACACCTTTCTATCTACAATGGTGGGCTTACATCATCTATCTGCTCATACTCATAGCCATAATTCATAGGCTTTTGCAGCATCGCACAAGACGACTGAAAGCTGAAAAAATGAAACTGGAGTCGTTAGTAGCAGAGCGTACATCCGACCTGAAGAGAACGCAGGACGACCTTGTACGTATGGAACGTACCGCAGCCGTAGGTAAGCTCACCCAAGGCCTTATCGACCGTATCCTAAACCCTATCAACTACATCAACAACTTCTCCAAACTCACTTCCGGTCTTGCACAAGACCTTATGGATGACATTGAGGATGAGAAAGAGCGAATGTCGGAGGATAGCTACGAGGACTGTGCCGACATCATACAGATGATGAAGACCAATCTGAAGAAGATAGAGGATCATGGTATCAGCACCACACGCACCCTACGTGCAATGGAGGCTATGCTCAACAGCCATATAGGCACTATGACACAGCACGACCTCATAGCACTCTGCCGACAGACAGTAGCAGTCATATCCGAATACCACAAGGATGCTATTGCAGAATATGGTATAAAACTAAAATGCGATATGCCAAACCAGCAGATGATAGTCAATATAGATGCCGGTTCTATCAAAAACGCACTCATAGCCCTGTTCAACAACAGCATATACTCAGTTGCCAAGAAAGTAAGAATAGGTCCTCCTGACTATATACCGGAAATCGTATTAAGTCTCCCGGAAGAAGGTACGGGTATTATCATTCGCGACAACGGCATGGGCATTGGAGAGAATATCATCAACAAAGTGTTCGATCCATTCTTCACGACTAAGCCCACAGGTGAGGCTGCCGGCGTAGGACTCTATCTCGTACGCAATATCATTAACGATCATCATGGTAAAATCTCAGTTGAATCCCAACAGGATGAATACTGCCAATTCACTATAACACTATGACAGAGAAATCAACCCCCAACACCCAGCAACAATCTTCTGCTATGTCTCCTACCAAGGAAGAACTTGGCAAAGTCCTCCTCCAGCAGCAGAAACTTGCTTCATTAGGAATGCTCAGCGCCGGTATAGCGCATGAGATACAGAATCCGCTTAACTTTGTCATCAACTTCTCGAAGATGTCAGAGAAACTTATTGATGACCTGAAGGAGGTAGTGAATGACGTGCGAGAACATATTCCTGAGGACGATGCTAATGAACTCGATGATATCACCACCGATCTCAACGTCAACCTACAGAAGATACGTGAACATGGCGAGCGTGCAGTAAGCATCATTCAAGGTATATTACTCATATCGCGTGGTAAGGAAGGAGAATGCATTCCGACTGACATTGCCCACTTGCTGCATGAATACGTATGGCTTGCATATCATGCTCAAAGAGCGAGTGACAAATCATTCAACATATCCATTACTGAGAGCTATCAGGAGGATATGCCACATATCATGGTTGTTCCTCAAGACCTTAGCCGTGCTGTGCTCAACGTTGTCAATAATGCCTGTTATGCCGTTACCGAAAAAGCTGCTACCGCAGGTGAAGACTACAAGCCTACCATCAGCGTAGTGGCAAAATTGGATGGAAACGACCTTATCATCAGCATAGCAGACAACGGCTGTGGTGTGACCGACGAGGTTCGTAATAAACTATTCCACGAAACAATTACAACCAAGCCGATAGGCAAAGGCACAGGTCTCGGAATGATTATTACCCATGACATAATTGTAAACGAGCATCATGGCCGTATCGACATCGACACTAAGCTAAATGAAGGGACAACGTTTACGTTTGTAATACCTACGAAAGGTAAATAAAAAAGACCCACCCCCTTACCCCTCCCGTAAAAGGAGGGGAGTAGATAGTAATACTCATTAACAATGAAAGATAAAAACCATTACACATATACCAGTTATTCCCAACCTCCACAGCGAGAAAAGGGTAACTACTCCCCTCCCTTTATGGGAGGGGTAAGGGGGTGGGTCTTTTTATTTTTAACTCTTCTCCCACTTTCTTCTTTCTCCCAATCCTCGGAGTCTCTACAACAATATACTACAGCATATCGATATTACCAAATCGGACGCCTTGACAGTTGTGAGGCCTATTCCCGCAAGGTAATCAACACAGGTAGCGGTATGCTAAAGACAAGTGCCTACCGCCTCATGGCTCTCTCCCTTCTGGAAAAAGGCGATCTAGTCAATGCAGGAATCGTCGTTGACAGGCTACTTGCCTATAATCCATATTTTACTCCTGCCATAAGTGACCCACAGCGTTTCATCGATATGATTAATGAGCGCAAGCAACTGGAGGCTGGTATCACCACCGCATCACGACAGGCGGAGTCAATCGAGGAATCCCCAGTTCCTGTCACCCTCATCACAGAGGCTATGATACGATGCTCTGGTGCACAGACTCTTCAGGAACTCCTCTGTCTCTATGTCCCAGGCATGTCGATAGCCGAAGGTCTGGAGTCTAACATAGCGATGCACGGTATCACAGGCATATCTCAGGAGAAGATACTCTTCCTACAAGATGGTCACCGTCTCAATGGTTCATCTACCAATGCCGAGGCGCCAGACTACCGTAACTCCCTAGACAAGATTCAGCAGATAGAGGTACTACGTGGCCCAGCATCATCACTCTATGGTAACGTGGCCCTGACCGCCGTAGTGAATATCATCACGCGCAAAGGTGCTGTGCTCAATGGCGGACGTATCAGCATTATGACAGGTACACAACACACCTATGGCACTTCCTATGCCGTGGGTGGCGGTAATAACGTGGTGGATCTCCTCGGATGGGGAAGCGTACAGGCAACTGATGGTTTTAAATACACATACGACAACGTAGCCTATAGCCCAGGCAACCAAGCGGCACTCACCCAAAAGAGTACCGCATACGCTCATGCCTACAACCGCCGTCCGTCATACGACATAGGCATCAAGGGACGTTGGCGTGACTTCTCCTTGACCTTTAACTCACAGAGGTCAAAGCAGACTCCGTATATCAATATCATGCAGATGCCTGCTACTAAGTCTATCATTATTGACGATAAAGGAAATAAGTCCCTTAGTCCTGAAACGCCTTCTTATGAAGCCGTGCAGAACTTCAACTATGACCGTTACTGCAATATCAAGAGCAATGGCCCAGGAGCTACACGTACCAATCACCACCTAAATGTGGATTACTCCCACTCATTTGGTGCTATCGACCTTCAGGCTTCTGGATACCTCTCAATGGAGCACACTAGTTTCTACAACGTAATGGGCGACTCTGTCAACTTCGGCGTCGGGGCAGACCTATTGAATAGACTTCAGTCAGAAGCCAGTTCAACGAACCTCTCCCCAGAGATGCAACAGATGCTGCTGCAGTATTATGTGAAGACCTCAGGTGTCTTTCAGGTACTTGAATGGGAGAACATAACCTTTGGCGGACAGGCTCAACTACTTGCGAAATACAGATTCCTCGGTCATGGCAACGCCGTAGTAGGATGTCAGTACGAACACTTCGCCCTCACCGACGGAGTACTCTACATTGGCGGTAACTATACCACACAGCAGATGGTATCAAGCGGAGAGGTCTTCAACGATGCTACCGAGGACATCTATTCCTCATACCTTCAGTTGAAACATTTCTTCTCAAGGAAGTTCATCTTCAATTCTGGCCTCCGTTACGACCATAAGATAAGGTTCAATGGTGCAACCCTCAACAGGTTCTCCCCACGTTTCTCTTTGATTTACAAAATCACAAAGACTCTTTCTGCACGTGCATCTTACAACTACAGTTTCGTAGATGCGCCATATATCTATCGTGCATGCAACGTGAAGATGTTCAGCGGAGGAGCGAACATGCGTCCTGAGACTATGCACTCTTACCAAATAGGAGCCACATACCACCGTCAGGGCACACCTCTTTCCGCAGAACTCAGTTTCTACCGTAACAAACTTGAGGATCTCGTAAACATAGAATTAGGTGGTGAATATCTCTTCCGCAACTCCGCTATGGTAACACAGGCAGGAATAGAGGGAGCGGTACAATATACTACCGATAACTTCTTTGCCAACGCGAATTTCACATGGCAGAAGTTCATCAAGTCAAAAGACTACAACGTATATAAAGACAATCCATTCGGAGTGCCACAGTTAATGGGCAATATAACCGTAGCAGGCTCACCATATCACGGCACAGGTCATGGCTTCTTCAATGGTGGAAAAATATGGCTGCGCAGCACTATCAACGCCCAGACAACCACTTACTATCAAAAGGCAGATGTTATCCTGTCATTCGGAATGAAGCAGACTGTTGGCTGCATAGAGGAAGTAAAGCCGCAAGGCATTATCAGCCTCGGCATAGGCTATGAATGGCAATATCTTGATATCGACATAACCGCACATAACATTACTGACAACGACTATAAGATTGGTTCTTTGCTCGCTGATGGTGTGCCAAGGAAAGGTCGTCAGATTCTCGGAAAATTTACGGTTAAGTTCTAATCCACCTCGTCTTCTGCCACCATTGCCCCTTCACGGGGAAAGGGCTGAGGATAGGGGTTGTAGTCCTTTGGCTTTACCCCGTGGTCTTGCATCCAGATATGGTTTAGAGTGAAAGCTATGGAATTTAGTGTTTCCTCACGCTTTTGGGGCTTCAGTTCACATTCCCAAACTGTAATACAATGCCAGCCCATCTCAGCCAAAAGCTTTTGCTCTTCCTTGTCCCGCTCCTTATTACGCTTGATTTTAGATACCCAGAACTCATGGTTTGTCTTGGGTATCTTACAACAAGCCGAGTTTTCCATTTTACCCAGTTCAACGTAATGCCCATGCCAGAAGCATCCGTTGACAAATATGCACGTCCTATACTTTCTCAGCACAAGGTCTGGATGCCCAGGCAACCTCTTATGATTCAATCTGTATCTGAATCCACGTTTCCACAGCCCTCATCGCACAATCAACTCAGGCTTCGTGTCTTTTGACCGTATTGCCGCCATATTATCATGACGTTTTTGAGCAGTAAGTCTGTCCATAATCGTACTTTTTAAAACGTGAATCCGACAATTTCAGGCATAAACTAAGTCCCTTATTCTTTCGCTATGCCTTCGCTCTACTAAGGAACCAAACTCGATGAACCTTCGCTATTTCCCTAGAAAAATGGGAGTTTCATCGAGTTTGGTACGGAGGAAGAGCGAAGGATCAACGGACTTACATCGGATGTATTGCCTATTGTTTTTCTGTCAATTTCTTGATGAGATTCTCAAGAGCGTTGAGATCTCTAGGATTAGCATTCACATCAAGGAGATTTCCCTCCTGATCAACAAATTTGTATGTTGGCCAAAATTTGACCTTCATATAGTTCTCAACGGCTTCATGTTGATTAGTAGGAAGATTGAAATGCACAACATTATCACCTACAACGTTATACTCCTTGATTACGTTCTTCCAACTTTCTGCCGGCGAACCGTTTGCAAGATACATAAACACCATATCGTATGGTTTAAGGCGCTCATATTCCTCCTGTGAATGTGAAAGATCCTCCTTACAAGGACCGCACCATGTTCCCCATACGTCAATAAGTATAATCTTACCCTTGTATGGCTCAATAAGCTTCTTGAAAATCTGCTCACCATCGCTCAAATCCTTTACAACGTCATTCGACTTTAAGTTATCGCCAGAAAGCACGCGCTTGCTTATAGCCTCATATTTATCGTTGAGTTCATGAATATAGTCCTTTGCTATCTGCGATTGAATCTTAGTATCACAGATGGCAAGTCTATTTCGAGAGAGAGGCTTTCTTGCCCAGTCAATATTCTCAACCATTTTTCTGCATAGATACATATCTTGCAAACTCTGATTCCATCCGCGTGATTTCATTTCCTCAAGCATCAGTTCAATAGAGCGAAACATTTCTTTATCTAAAGAATATTCTTCAACTTCCTTCAGTTGGAAAAGCTTGTTGATTGTCTTGATAAAATCCTTAGCATCAAATTCATCCTCCAAAGCTTTTCGTGTAGCTTCGTCGGTTATATTCCCAAGTTTCTCCATTAATATTTTATACTCAACATCATATTGGTCAATATCTTCCTTGTCTTTGTCTGACAGCTTAACTATCCCATCCTTTTCTGCTGAATACATCAATCTCTTAATTGAGTTTTCATCACTTTTTCTTAACACCGTTTCTATATCATCAGAGTAGTCTCTCCAAAAAAGGTCAAAGAATCCACAAGCATAAGGAGACTGTATCTTTTTAAAATATTCTTCTGTTACCACTCTCAGATATTCATCAGGTACAATGGCTTCTGGCGTATTGAAACGTCCTTGCATCAGAACAAAGGCAACATAAGAAAGAATATTATTTTTTCTAAAAGTTCTGAATCTTGCCGAGAGCGTAGGATGCTCGTTGCAGATACTGTCAAGTTGCTGAATAGCAACATTCTTTAAGCTGTCATTCTTAGCAAGGAAAGCCATTGCATCAAAATCTTTGATGTGAGAGTAGTCTGTCGTTTCTAGATGGATGTCATAATGATTTATCTCATTAAGGACACGTGCATTCTTACCCATGAAAAGAGTCTGTTTGCTTTTCAAATCCTTCAACATGAGATAAGTCTCATTAGGTTCTACAATAAATGTTGCCATACCATTGAAACAAAAGGTTGTATTCTCAATAGGCATACGAAGAGTAAAACGACCAAGAGAATCAATCTTCGCTGAAGGGCTAATATCTTTGATGGCGAGATTTCTCATGCCATATAGTTCAAACGCCTTCAATTTGTCCTTTACCTTTGCAGGAATGTTCCTTATCCAACCGACAATCGTAACACTATCGCCCTTGCAATAGTGATTATCAGCAAAATCTTTTCTGGTATCTTTCTCCGGATAATCTGGGAGGAATTCAGAAGTTATGAGAGAACATACGTGTTTCTGCTTGTTTATAGTAATAGTGCGTTGTGAGTCCTTCTCCTTACTTATATTAAGGGCAATCTGTTGACCACTATTAGTAGCAGTAATGGAAAATGAGCCTTTTTTCTCATTCATAGACGAGATATCCCATATCTTACAGTCGTAGATAATATTCTTGTCGGTGATGCCAAGAAGCCAGTCGCCTGTTTTGTCATCACGCCAATAGGTGTCATTAATCTGTGCCCATGAGCTGATAAAACAGAATAATAGCAGTAGAGAGATAATAGAGCGTTTCATATCTTGTTTTCATTTTAGGTTTCGCTCGCAAAGGTAATATTTTATATTCGTAACACAAAGAAATTATATTACAAACGTTTACAACGAGAACTATTTTTTGCGGACATTCATATAAATTACAAACTTTTTTACTTTTTTTAATTTTTTCTTGCGTATATGAAAAAAAATGTTTATATTTGCAGACAGATAAGCAATCAATAAAAAAGCCCCTAAGGGGAGAGTTAATAACCTAAACCATTAACCGACATGAAAAAGATATTGAATCTGATAGCCCTTTTGGTTGCAATGACTAATACCGCAACTGCACAGGATACTGTGCGGCCTGCCAATATGACTATATACGACAGCGAAGGCAACTTGACAGACTCGTATGAGTTCAAATATGATGCCAACGGAAATCAGATTGAGGAGACAGATTTTTCAAGCGATGAACTTGTAGGTTCTATAAAAAGATATTACACCTATACCTCCGAAGGAAAGATACAAACCGTAGTTGCCCATAAGATGGAGAATGGGAAATGGAACGTTTACAGCAAGAATCAGTATTCATATAATGCTGACGGTTCATTAGCAGGTGAATATTCCTATCAATGGAGCAACGGCACGTGGATTCCCACTTCAAAGACCGAACTTGAATATACCGAGTTGGGATATACGGAATACAGCTATGACTGGACAGGCGTTAAGTGGGACGTGAAGTTTAAGGATGTGCATTGTATTTCAAACAACGGCGACTTCTCTACCTACTATATTTACAAGGGAGGTAGCTTCGTGCTTATTTCCAAGTCATTGGTAGGCTACAACGATTTGGGAAAAGACAAGCTTCGCCAGACATGGACCGTACTGA
Organism: uncultured Prevotellaceae bacterium; assembly: GCA_946406435.1. Classification (GTDB taxonomy): domain Bacteria; phylum Bacteroidota; class Bacteroidia; order Bacteroidales; family Bacteroidaceae; genus Prevotella. Next base: position 75,930 of record CAMJKP010000006.1, read on the forward strand.
ATGGTAATGAGGAGAATTCTGTATATGGTCCAAGAACAAGCTATGAATATGATGAGAATGGTAATCTGAAGTCGGAAACCATCTGTATCTATGATGCTCTGGACAGGAGTGAGAACAACTTCAGAACAGAGTATTCCTACGATGAAAGCGGCAGGAATACGAGCATAGAATCATACGTCTGGAATGATGGTCAATGGGTTCTCGATAGCGTGGAGCGTTACGACTATGCTGAAACCGCCACTTGCATGAACGACATCTACAGTATGGTGGCTAAGAGTTCTGTAAAGAAGGTTATAGACAATGGCCATATCAACATCCATGTTGATGGCAAGAGCTTTAACCTCAACGGAATAGAAGATTAATAGAAAGCCCTTTTTATTTACGATATAGATTTTGGTTTAACAGTAAAAGTTCAACTAACAAATTAGGTTTTTGTTATCTTAAGTAATTCTATAGCAGCTTGTAATCGTGAGATTACAGGCTGTTTTTATCTTAGTGCCTTTGCGTTTGAATTTATAGAGGCAACATAAATTTTTCTTTCAACTTGAATACTGGACTTTACAATTTCGTATATTTGCAAAGAAAAACAGACTATTTCACAAGAAAAATCGTCGAAATGTTTGTGAATACAGAATATTTACATTACCTTTGCACATGATAAAGTCTAAGGTCAAAAGACTAAGGTTTGAGAGCCTCTGCCCTTTTCATCCTTAGACCTTAACATTCACGATAACAGGTTTCCTGATAAACGGATTATCAGGACTAAGACGGGAACACAGTGTAAATCTGAGACATTACCCGATGCTGTAAGCCTATACAAAACATACAGGCAATCAAAGTCACTGAACAGAAATGCGTTTCATTGTTTGGGAAGACGAGCTTGCATGAGGACGAGTCAGAAGACCTACCTGTTATTAAGTCAAACTGGTGTCTGCGGGACTACGGACGCACAAATCTATTATTCTATGAACAGGTACGACAAAACGTATCACAGCTATCGTGAGCTTATGTGCCGTCTTCGCAATGAGTTCAACGAGGTCAATTCCCACATGAAGGTAGCTATGACGGGTAATTCAACCACCCAGATTCTGCAGTCTATTGACTCTACAATCAGGACAGCCGAACAGCAACGTAATCTTCCAAGTGCCGAACTCTATTCCATTACCATTGCTATGATGGACTATCGGAAACGTATTGCCGGTCTTCCTTGCGATACGAGCCTTTCTTGGAAGAAATGCTTTTCTACTATCAGTCAGGCTTCAGAATCGCTCATGAGTATTACTGATGATCCATACGTGAATAAATCACATACTCTAGCAAGCAGTATGATAGGATAATCATCCGAAAAAAACTTTTTTGCGTCAACCCTACACCCCTACATTGACAGGTATGACAAACCATTGACGCACAAAAGTTTGCAGCGTTTTCAAATATTGTCAAACCCTACACTAACCCTACATCAACCCTACACTAATCATGCCTGTCAAGGCATGAAATTAATAATTAATAATGAGTAATGAATAATTTGAATAGTATCATAAGCGTTCGAGCCAATCAAAATTATCACTTGCTTTAGCTTGATGAGCTTGCGAATAATTATCCATTATTAATTATCAATTAACCTGAATTTCTGAAAAATTCAGGTTTTAGTGTAGGGTTGGTGTAGGGTGAGTGTAGGGTTGGCGCATATTTAAAATCCTTGTAACGCTCTAAGTAAGTGTGTGTTATGCATGGTGCCGATGTAGGGGTGTAGGGTTTTGCGAAAAAAGTTTTTTTCTGAGGAGAAATTTTCAATTGTCAAAAGACTATAGTGCCTTCGTTCTCCTTTCGCTCTGCCTTCGCTTTAGGTTCGCTCCCTTCGATGGAGCATCTACGGACTTACAACGGTTTTATAACGGAGGTGAAACGGACTTGGGATAGAACCAGAATGTAGTGGATTTTTCCTTTATATAAAACCACTCCAAAACTTTTCCCTAATTTTCTTTGTCGTATTAGTTTTTTTGTTTACTTTTGCCATTGAAATGAGCAATGCTAGAACATACGGAACAATACATAGTGAACAGAAACCATTCGTGATTCAACATGCCAACTCCACCGACTATCTCCTCGGCGGCAGCCTTGTCATGACTAACGGGAAATTAGTTGATACGGTTTATGAAGAAATCACCGACAAATCTATTGCAGAACATATAGAAGATAGTTTAAAATAGAGTATTATGAATCATAACATCATCGATTATTTATTTTATCGAGCTTTCAAACAGTATGTTGAAAAAGAAGGTTCATATGGAGCATATTTTAATGCTGCTCTTTATGTAAGTCTTGTTTTCATCTGTATAACAGGTTTTATACCATTAAACCTAATAAAAATCATATTTCTACAACATAATTTATTAATATATTTATTTGTTATCCTGTATTGTATTTCAATAGTAACCTATTTCGTGCTTAGATATAAGAAATACAATCAAAGGAAAAATAGAATAGAATTATTTCGTAGATATAGAAATAGTAATTTTAATAAATATATTCCAGATTGGTCTATATGGCTAATTGGAATCATACTGTGTCCTGCCGGAGGTTTCTTTATGGTTTGGGTTCAAAAAATATTATTATGCTATTTATTGTGATTATTCCATTGATGTATAGTAAAATGTAGCATGTTCTTAACATTATTAGATTGAAATATAGAAAGAACACATACTGTTTGATGGCAAACATGGAATACCATACAGATTGCTAATTCTATAATAGAAAATTTATTGGCAATCCATATTCAATGGACAACTTTTTCATTCCCACACCTCCATCAATTCCTTGCAGATCCTTGGTCGGTGTGGGAATTTTTTTTCTCTTTCTTGATCTTTCATCCCAAGAACAGGGGATTTTCCTTGCAAGAAACTCCGCTGTTTTTCCGCTTTGTCTTCGTTCATCCTTCGAAGATATCAAGGTTTTGGCAAAGCGACCCGTGAAAGAGAATAGCGTGCTTCTGGGTTTATTTCCTGAAGATGATGGAATACCTCTGCCATAGTCTTTCTGTTGGTTTCTTCTTCGTATGGGCAGAGGGTTTTCTGCTTCTGAAAGCCAAGTTCTTCTGCCACCTCACGAATATCATCTTCATGAACGAGACATAGAGGGCGGATGATTTGCAGGGGATAATGCTCAAGTTGAAGTATCGGGGGCATAGTATGGGCTGAACCTTCAAAGGTGATATTCATCAGATAAGTTATGATGATATCATCATTATGATGCCCAAGGGCTATCTTGTTAAAGCCATTAGCTACGGCAAATTCAAAAAGTGTCTTTCTGCGGTTCCAGGCACAAAGGAAACAGCGTGTCTTTCGTGGATCGGTACTCTCATCAAAAGAGGAGTGGAGTATGTGTAGCTTTATACAGAGTTCATCGCAGAAGTTCTGGAGATATGTACGGTCTGTCTCGTATGGGATATTATCCATAATGACGTGTGCAGCCTCCACCGTTATCTTCGGTTTATAGATACGAGCACGCTGAGCCATCAGTCGGGCAAGCATGAGAGAGTCCTTTCCTCCAGAAAGGGCTATGAGGATGCGGTCATCATCTTCCAAAAGGTGAAAATCAACACATCCCTTATTGAAAGATTTTCTTACCCTCTCAACCCCTTTCCTGCCCTGCGGGCATCCTTTGACTTTCCCTGCGGCCGTCGACCTCTTCGACGTTCCCCGTAGGGGCAAGGAGTTAGTTTCCTTTTTCTCGCTGTCACTCATCCTTATCTTGCTTATTATTCCTATAACAAATAATACTATCTACTCCCTCCCATTTACGGGGAGGGATGGGGAGGGGTCTTTTATATATAATACTCTGCCTCATCAACTATACCTGCACGAAGGGCATAACGTGTTGCCTCGTGCACGTTATTTACAGATAGCTTGCGGAAAATGTTCTTCCTATGGGTATTGACCGTATGAAAGGAAGATACACGTTTCTCGGCAATATCCTTTGTGGTGAGTCCAAGAGCGATGTCTCTCAGAATCTCGGTCTCTGTTTTGGTGAGCAGACCTTCTGACGGATCCGTCTGTCGATGAGAGGAGACCAAGAGAGCAGCTGCCTGTTGGCAGATATATCGTTTGTCTCTCGTAGCATACTTTATACACTCACGAATCTCCCCCATAGGTGACTCCTTAAGCAGAACACTAAACTGCGGACTGGTTGCAACAATTCTCCCCACAAAGTCAGCACTTAGGTCTTCAGAAAACAGAATCCAACGGGAATATGGGAATCGTGAAGCGAGGATGTATAGCTCAGCCTCTCCCACGAAGTCGAAATGGGTATAGTCAAGTATTACCACAGCCTCGTTAGAAGGGCGGAAATTCGACTGTTTAAGCCGCTCTATTAACGATGCCTTATCTTCGGAATAGTGCAACTCAACACCAGGGAACATATCGTTAATGATATACTGGAGTCCTGCACGTGTTATGTCTTGTCGATCTGCGAGGATTATCATTTAGTCGGAGACAATTGAAAATTGATAATTTATAATTGATAATTTATAATTGATAATTGATAATTAATTGGCAATTGAAGACGCTGGCATGGGGCGAAGCAAATTATCGATTTTCAATTGTCAATTATCAATTAAGCTCTGCTTTAGAATGTCATCTCAAACATCAATCTTACACCATCCTTATTAGCGGTTGGGAGATTGAGATAGTTGAGTCTGCGAACATACTGAACGCGGAAGAACTTGAAGATGTTGTATATGCCGACAGAAAATTCGGCATAAGGACGATTAGGGTCCATAACCGTACAACCTTCAGGGAATTCCATCAGCAAAGCAGAATTCTGATTCTTCTCAAGAAATGGATTGTTCTTGTCGGATATTCCACCCCAGAGAGTCTTGAAGCCGACAACCTCACGCCACTTCAATTTCTTGAGCAGAGGCACACGGTTGAATATCTTTCCTGCCAAATCCCACTCTATATCAGCCGAAGCATAGCGGTCGTTTAGGAACTCCATATTATTCACGAGGTTGAAACAACCTTTCTGAACGATATAGGAGAGATTCGCAGCCGGCATCATCAACAGAGGATAAGGCGCCTGAGACCATTGCACACCACCCTTGAGATTACAGTTCAACTTTCCCCATGAGTTCAGCCAGAAACGCTTGTAGATGCTTGCCTCCGTCACATTATAGTTATAGTCGCCACCGAGGAATCCCTTCACTCCGAGCGTATGCGACAACTTGAAAACAGGAGCATCGTTATTGTTCGGAATACGGTTCTGCTTCGTATTTATGAACGTACGGCCAGGGGCATATTCCACCTCAAAGCGCATCTCCGTGGTTCGCAAGGATATTTCTTTGTCAGGCTCCGCGAGAGTACGGAAATGCAAGTTTCCCGCTCCTTCATTCTTTTCCACCTTGATATTGGCAAGCAGACGCAGTCCCCACTCTTCCTCATATTCGAACTCCAGTTTATGACGATGATAGAACATCATCTTATCAACCTTTGCCCATTTGAATGCCGTGAACACATTATCCTTATCGTTTACGAGGAACTTATCCGAAGGCGACATAACATCGTATGAGGAATGGAACATGATGGTTCTGCGAGGAAACTCCATCGGGATGTATTTCTTCGGGTTGAACGAATATGTCAGTTCTCCCTTATAGTAGTTTCGCTTTGTGTTGAAACCATGAGCCACATATCCAGAGAGGAAGAGGTGCCGGTTGAGATTGGCTGTGGTGAGTCCCGACAGACGTACACGATAGCCGTCGATGAAATTATGCGAGATTATAGTATTAACAGGTCCGATATCAAACTTTGAAGGACGGCCGTTGAATCCTGTCTCCACGAAGTTCTCTACAACCGGACGTATGAAGAACATTATCCAGTTGAAACCCTTCATACTTTGGGCATCCTTTACGAACTTACCCATATTCCTCTCTGAAGTGGTGAGGTCAACCTTACGATTCTCCCTCCAGAACTGCTCATCCTGTATCTCGGCATTCGCATCCTTACGGATTTCACCAACTCCAGAAAGAAGTTTATCGTCTATCGGTTCAAACGAATAGTTGCTTCGTGTTGAGGTCTTCACCATAAGTCCGTGAGCCATAGACTGATTGACACGCAACGCCACTATAAGGTCGTTGACGGTAAGTACCCAATCACCAGAAGACAAGAGCTCGAACTCCTGATTTATCTGCATCCCCTCCACGAAGTTTATGCCCGACGACTTAGGGATAGAGAGCGATACCTTCCTGACATGAAGCGTAGAGTCCTTGAGGATATACATATCTCCGTTAAAACCGAAGTCTTGCGGATTATTCGGGGTGAAGAATACATGATAGCAAGAATCACGTTCCACCTTAACGGTATCCATGATGTAATAACGATAGAAACCGATGGCATCGTCGGCAATAGGCGATGTCATAGTACGGCGAAGGAGTCGGATGCTATTATCATATATATCTACCTCAGAGAACGCATCTGCAGAAAGGGCATTAAAGATATTACCTGTCTCGAATATCTGATTGATACCTTCCGAACGCTCACCTATCACAAGGGTACGTTGCTTCTCAGGCGACTTTCGGTACATCACCTTTGTCACCTTCTCATCAAGCATGAACGGGAGGATGAGCTGACCGCTCAACGGACTATATTCCACCTGATTCCTTAGCCAAGGAGTACGTCCGATAAGACCAGAGTCAAGCATCTCACCAGTAACGCCATTAAGAGAAATTGTCATCTTCTCATAGTTCTGATACTGGTAGTATGGCTTGTTGGTGAGCTTATTCTGTTTCTTTGCCGCAATAACGCGCTTCATCAGCTCAACGGCAGGATTATTCTTACGAGAATAACGTTTTCTCTTAGCCTTCACCTCCACGCCGGAAAGATTCACATCAGCAAACAGAGAGTCGCCTGTGCGCTTCTTAACGGTTCCTTCCATCTGAGCATTAGCCGACAGACAGAAGAGGAATAGCAGTAATATGGTATTTAAATATCTAAACAATTAACGATTAACAATTAACAATTAATAATTAACAATTAACACGAACCCCTAAACAGGCAATTCCAGTAAATCCGTAATCACGAAATCAGGTATCGTCTCATCAACGGGTTCTTTCTTCCATCCCTCGCCCTTGAACCAAGCAGTCTTGCAGCCGAGGCTCTTGGCAGGAATGATATCTTTCTGAATACTGTCTCCTACAACGAGTATGTCCGATTCATCCAGATGCTCTGGAAGTTGTTTCTTTCTTAAAGCCTCCACCCCAAAGGCATAAAGACGTGAATCAGGCTTGCGTATTCCCACCTGCGCAGATTCTATCACGTCGCAGAAGAAGTCCCGAAGCTGCATCTCATCAAGTACGGTCTCTACATTCCCGTAGAAATTGCTGACAAGTGCCATAGGAATGCCCTTATCTCGCAACTGCAAAAGGACCTGTCGGGTATGCTCCATATTCCTTTGGAGTCCTGAATACAGATATTCCACAAGGACATCGTGCTTTGCCTTACGTTCCTCTGGCTCAGGCAACCAAGCCCCGGAATCTCGAAGGAAATCGAACTGCAAGTCAATCTTCACATCGAGGGTTGTGAGGAATGTGTCTGTCGGACGTATGATATCCTTACTTCCAAGCGTGCGCTCGCCATAGACGTATGCGCCACGATATTGTTCCTCCGTTACAGGAATGCCAAGATGCTCGTAAGCATGCCATATAACCATGCCCCAATGTTGCCCGAACGTGTCGAGCGTGGCACCATAGTCGAAAAGTATCGCTTTAATCATCTTGCCAACTCCTTACACATATTCTCGTGAGTCCTTCTCATATACGCACAAGCCGCAGCCATAACCGTAACCTCAAAGAGCGGATATATCCACGGATGGTTTGTCAGACAACCTATGAACAGCATTATTGCACGCCAGTTGTGAGTGAGGAAATTGGTATATTTCATCAAAGGGAAACTCCTTCTTCTGAACTCATCCCTAAACTCCTGCGGCACCTTATCAATTCCGCCATATCGCTCGGTAAGTACAGCCTTCAGTTTCTGGAACTCGGGCGTTCCCTTTTCCTGAGCACGACAATACTTCGCATAGTTCGCAAAGAACAGCACACCGACCCAATTCTTTTCCGCACGATATCTGTCGGCTATTGCTTTCTGTGAAGCGTATGAGTCGAGTTCCGAACCCTCCTTGCCGAGAAGGAAGAACAGGTGGATATTGCGGTAATAGTCGGAATAGCGACATTGTATGGTATGTGCCCAAAGACCTGCAAGGGCACACAAAGCCCATATCCATAAGCCCCACTTCACTTCTGTCCCCGGAATATTCTCTGGCATGAGACGGAAACAGATTGCCACATACACACAGAAGAACCACACATCCGACGCAAAGCCGTCAAGCATTCTGCCCGTTATTGTCTTCTTGCCCGTCATACGTGCCAACTGCCCATCGGTAGAGTCGCAGAAATTAGCGAACATCAGGAACAGCACACCATAGATGTTCCATTCCAAGGATGTGTGGTAGAAACACCATCCAGCCGCAGCCCCAAGGAAGAACGAAAGTACGGTTATCGCATTCGGATGCACGCCCAGTTTCTTCCAGATAAGCGCGAAGAACAAGCCTATCGGACGAGTGAAGTATATGTCTATGTTCTCTTCCGTATCGTATGACTTATACGTGCTGTGAAGCAAATCCAAGAAAGACCCCACCCCAGCCCTCCCGAGGGAGGGAGAAGAAGAGTCACCTTTGCTTGAAGATTTTCTTTCCTCCAAGAATGGTTCGATATTCTCTTGATTGCTTATCTTATTTTCTTCTTGACTTATCATATTTTATTCACTAACCTGTTTACCCCTCCCTTGGGGAAGTCCGATGTTGATAATATCGGAGTATGTGTCAGATGGGGAGGGTCGCTATTTTTCTTGCCGCCTCCTCCCTACAAGGCGAGAACGTTGGCCAGTCGTTGAAATCTATTATTACAAACGAGCCGTCAGCCTTTATTATAGCATCACCACCATAGACGATAACGCCTGTTGTTGTGGCAAGGCGGTCAACCGTCTTCTTCATCTCCTCTGCGGAGAACGGATAATGATGAGCCTTTCCGTTATGCTCCTCGCTACCGAACTTGCTGCGGCCTGAGTCCGTTGGATAGAAATGATAGAAGAAATCCGTATTGGCTACACCATAGAACTTCACCAGATCACCCACCACGTGTGCCTGTCGGCAAACTTCCGTTATGCCACGATCGGCAAATCTCCGCATAGCTTCTGACACTTCCTCTTCTGAATTGCAGAATATCGTATCTTCCGCAACCTCTGCCGTTCCTTTTCCTCGTTTCAGCCAGATGCCGTTGTCTCCATTTTCTGGAGGAAGAGGAATCTCCAGCCTCCTCATTATATCGGTAAGAGCCTGTCTGTTACCGCATATCCTTATTCCCTCTGGCTCATTAATGATACGTGCCTTCGAGCGTTCTATTATCTCCAGAGCCTCCTCACTACGAGCCATACAGAATATCACATCTGCCTCTGGCAAGGTTTTTAGCGTAAGGACTTCCTCTTCGGTCATCATCCTCACCTCATTACCCTTAGCCTCCATCTCGCGAGCAACACTCTCAAGAATCAGCCTGTCGTTCTCCACAGAGTTGGGAGAGAAACGGCGAGCGCGGAAGATAAACAAAACAAACAACGGCCTCTCCCCCCGCCCTCCCCCGTAGGGAGGGAGCCGGAGAGCAACAAAATCTTCCTTTTTATTGCTATTGGCCATCCTATTTCATTTTTATTCTATCTACCTAACTCCAAATGACTTTCCTTATAAGCAGTCTTTTCGCGCTCCGGCTCCCTCTCTACGGAGGGAAGTCGAAGATTGAGTATCTTCGAGTATGTGCGAAGCGGGGGGAGAGGCCGCCTATTCTTTCAGGAACTTCTCTGCTTCCTCGACATCCCTTGCATGGTCTATATCGAGCACCTTGGAGAAAGGGAATGCCTTGAGACGAAGACCATCCTCTATGAGTCCGCGTTGGAAGTTTCTCATTCGACTCTTGCCCTCAGCCATACAACGGTTAAGCGTATCAATAGCCTTTGGCGTCAAGCCGTAAATGCCAGCAGAGATATATGGGCATATCCCATCAGGATCAGCATCAAGGAAGCCTGTAATTGTTCCCAACGTGTGCGCTCCAGCTCCCTCCCTACGGGAGAGGGCGGGGGGAGAGGCCGGGACCCTAATGTACAACGGCTTCTCATCATCCACATAGTCCGTCACGCCCATCATACCATCGGCAGAGCCCTCGGCAAGCGAAGCGTTGAAAGCCGCGATATAATCAGTAAATTCCTCATCACGGAAGATAGTATCAACCGTGGTGAGAACGAAGGGTGAGTCCTTTAAGAAGTGACTCATCTCGTAGAAGCTGTGCATGGAACTCGGTGTTGTCCTGACTATATGTCGAAGGGGGATCTTCTTACCTTCAAATCCGTCACGCTCTATCATCCTGAGATGTTCATCAACAAAAGGCGTGAGGTCGTTGCATACCACTACAATCTCTTCTGCATCATTAGCAAGAAAGACGCGAATGAGTCGGTCAACGAGACATTGTCCCGCAACCTTGACCAACGGCTTTGGTACAGAGATTCCTTCCTCAGCCAATCTGGATCCTTCACCGGCTGCGATGATTGCATATTTCATTTCGAGATGCAAAATTAATAAAATTACAGAAGAAAATGAACATAAACGATGTATTTATTATGATTTTATTATAAATAATAACATTTATCAGTATTAACGAAACATTTTTTAAGTAGCGTATTGGATGATATACTTTAGACATTTGGCTTATTCCGACCTCTATTACCACTCTCGATTCTTCGAAGATTATCCATCGATTGTCCATCGATAATCCATCGATACTCCATCGTTTCGATGGACTAACGATGGAGATGCGATGGAGTAACGATGGAGTATCTACGGAGGAAGAACAAAAGAAAAGCAGACTTTTCAGCAAGGAAAATTCAAGAGAGAAAAAGGTTCAAAAGAAGAAATTAGCGAATTAATTTGGAGTTTTCGGAAATAATGCTTACTTTTGCAAGCGTGATACCGTTCTTCGTGAGCGCTATGTCACATAACATATTGTTAAATTAGCGTTTGCTATTTATTCGCAACTTCCCAAAGTTTGGCCGCAGAAGGAAGACCTTGACAGAATAAAGAGCAGATGCCCACGATATGTGGGCGTCTGGTTCATCTGTCAAAGTGGGTTAGGCCAAACACCCGGGAAGTGGATGTAATCAGCACGTCCACTTTTCGTTTTAGGTGCTTGGTCTTGTTCGTTTTTGAGAGTAGATATGAGGCGCATAAAAAATATATGCCTATGCAAAAAACACAAAGAACAGTATCATGAAGGACAGCTTTTACAAAAAGCGTGACCTAAAGAATCTTGAACATTTTCAAGCATAATCCCCACAAATTTTATCTGTAATATTATGAAAAAGATTTTTATTATACTATTTCTTTCTTTGTTTACGATACAAACCTTCTCTCAAATATCAGAAAAAAGTGCCAATAAAAGATGGGAGTTGGGAATTCTCGGAACTTATATGCACTTCAAAAATGATATCACGAGAGGAGGTGTTGGGTTCAACTTTATGTATCATGGTATATATGTAGATTATATGGGATGGACATCCTCACATGGAAGTGATGTAAAGGTAGAAAAATGGAAAGAAGAAACTTGCAAAACCTTTCATGCAGGCTATCAAATACCCATAAATAGAAATTTCAGAATAATTCCTGTTATTGGTTATGCTGTCGCAGATATTACATATACAGACGGACATAATTGGAGTGTCACATCTTCTGGAATCAGCAATAGTCAATACGCAGCTGCAGAAGATAAAGGCTTTGACTTCGGAGCTGTATTTTGTGTCAATATCAAAAAGGTAGATTTGTTTGCTGCCTGTACAGCCCACAATTTTTATGGAGGCATAGGTTTGGAATTTTAAACGGAATATTAAACCACGCGATAAATAATTCTTTCGTAGTTCTTCTTAACTCCTATGTAAGTCCCTACCAAAGTCGGTGTAAGTCCCATTCATAATAGGCGAAAAATGGGACTTACATGGGAGTCACATGGGACTTAGATTTACTTTTATAACTTACTTACCGCTGAACTTGATAAGCGCGAGGCCGATAGCCGTCCAGATAAGTTCGCGAAGACGAACCATGAGAGCAACGAAAGCGGCACTTCCTGATGATATTCCGAAGGCTGTTATTGACATCATGAAACCGCCCTCTCGACCACCTAACTGAAGGGGAATGAAGAACAGAAGATTGGCAAAAAGGGAGGTGAAGGCAAGTACAAGAATACATTGGATAAAACTAACCTCTGGCATAAGGACAAGGAGGATGAAATAGATCTCCAAGGATGACACGATTCGACAGACGAGTTCAAGGAGAACAGCCGTTACAAACGTCTTTGGATTCTGAGCGTGAAGGGCAGAGATCTGACTATCAATTGTGTCAAGCTGTTCCTTGTGAGACTCCACAAAAGGACGCGCCCATTTCTTTAGAATAGGGATGTGTCGGGCAACAGACAACATCCTATTTGCCAAGCCTTTACGATAGCCAGCCATAAAAAACCAAAGTCCGAGGATACAGAAGCCTGTGCAAAGGGCAAGGAGTATGGCAAGATTGGTTGTCAAGGTCTGGGTGACAAGAAACAAAATGATACTTATCGTCCAGAACCAGAAATGGCTGAACATATGGGTCATAGCATAAAGGATGACCGACGAGGAAGCCTTTTCCTTGCCTATGACAGGAGAGATAGACATGATACGATACGGCTCTCCTC